>CAYPHX010000027.1:0-17876 GCA_964410635.1 uncultured Erysipelothrix sp.
TCCCCTTCGTTGTCTTTTCTGTCATAATCCAGACATGTGGCAACACAGTCAAGATGATCAAGTAACGGTTGGTGAACTTGTGGATAAACTCAAGCGTTACAAACCATACTACCAAGATACAGGTGGCGTTACATTTTGTGGTGGCGAACCCCTTTATCAACCAAAGTTCTTATATGAAGCAATGAAAGCATGCAAAGAAGAAGGCATCAATACAGTGCTTGATACATCAGGCTTTGGTCAAGTAAATACATTTGATGATATCTTAAGTGTTACGGATTTAATTTTATATGACATTAAAGGTCTTATGGATGACAAATACCGTGAAATGACGGGTGTACCGATTAAGGTGACCCAAGAATTTTTAGCGAAAGCTCAAGCACAAGAAATTCCAATCTGGGTTCGTATTGTTATTATTCCAGGAATCAATGACAACTATGAATACATGGATCAACTCGCAGAATATATTGCACCCTTAAACAATATTGAACGTGTAGAAATTCTACCGTACCATACAATGGGTGTAAATAAATATGAAACCATTGATATGAAATATCCACTCGATGGCGTGCCAGCCATGAATAAAGAAATTGCGATGGAAATGCAAGATTATCTCAATAATAATATCAAAAAAATTCAAGAAGGACTTAATAACTAAGTCCTTTTTTTCATCTCATTGGTGTATAATATATATACAGAAAGAAGGGATACTATGAAATCAATCGGAAATTTTTTATGGTTTATATTTAGTGGTTTTTGGCAAGGAATGTCATGGTGGTTTGTAGGCATCCTTTGGTGCATTACAATTGTCGGTATTCCAGTTGGTATACAATGTTTTAAACTATCAAGAATTACATTCTTTCCATTTGGAAAAGAAATAGCTTATGAAGGAGATGGTTTCTCAATATTCTTCAACGTTCTTTGGATAATATTTGGTGGAATTCCACTCGCTCTTGGGGCACTCTTTAATGGTGCCTTATTGTGTCTTACAATTGTTGGTATTCCATTTGGATTACAATGCTTTAAATTTGCAAGACTGGCTATAATGCCATTTGGTGCAGTCGTATACAAAACATACTAAAATGAAGGACTTGTTATGTAATAAGTCCTTTAAACATAGTATCCTTATGGTATAATAGATAAGCATAAGTCAGGAGGAACACTTGTGAAACCAGATAAAAATTATTATATAACAACAGCCATTGCCTATACATCCGCAAAACCTCATATTGGTAATGTCTATGAAATTGTTTTAACCGATGCGATTGCACGTTTTAAACGCGCCCAAGGTTACAACGTACACTTTCAAACAGGGACCGATGAACACGGTCAAAAAATTGAAGAATCCGCAAAAAACTTAAATAGAAAACCAAAGGAACATGTCGATGTGATTGCCGGAACTATTAGAGATATTTTTGATGAAATGAATATTTCTTATGACTACTTTATTCGAACAACGGATAAATATCATATGGAACAAGTACAAAAAGTATTTAAGAAACTCTTTGATAAAGGAGATCTATATAAAGGTGTATACTCAGGATGGTACTGCCAAAGCTGTGAAGCATATTATACAGAATCTCAAGCAGATGAAGGCATGTGTCCAGTATGTGGGTCTAAACTCATTAAACAAGACGAAGATACATACTTCTTTAAACTATCAGAGTATCAAGACAGACTCATCAAGCATATTGAAGAGAATCCACAATTCATTCAACCAGAATCAAGAAAAAATGAAATGTTACAAAACTTCTTAAAAGAGCCACTATATGATTTAGCGGTATCACGAACAAGTTTTGATTGGGGAATTCCAGTAGACTTCGATGCAGAGCATGTTGTTTACGTATGGATTGATGCACTCATTAACTATATAACAGGACTTGGATATGATGTGGATGGAAATCACGGACCATTATTTGATGAATTCTGGCCAGCAGATGTTCATGTTATTGGAAAAGATATCCTAAGATTCCATACTATTTATTGGCCAATCTTGCTCATGGCTTTAGATGTAGAGCTTCCAAAACAAATATTTGGCCACCCGTGGCTATTAATTGGTGATGGTAAAATGAGTAAATCAAAAGGTAATGTTGTATATACAGATGAGCTAACACCTGTCTTAGGTGTTGATGCACTGCGTTATATCATGTTACATGAAATGCCTTTTGAACGAGATGGTAGTATTACACACGAGTTGATGATTGAAAGAATTAATACAGATCTTGCAAACATTACTGGAAACTTAGTAAACCGTACTATTGCAATGACCAACAAGTACTTTGATGGCGCTATTAAAGTGAATACAATTCACGATGAATTGGATAATGAACTTATAGAAATGGCTTCAACACTTGTCGATAAAACTATTGAGTCAATGGATAAACTGCGAGTTCAAGAAGCAATCTCACATGTGATTACTTTATTCAGACGTGCAAATAAATACATTGATGAAACAGCACCATGGAATTTAGCAAAAGATGAAGATCAACAAGAACGATTACAAACTGTACTATACAATCTCATTGAAACTATTCGTATCGGTGCAATCGTATTAGAATCCTTCATTCCAGAAACATCACAGAATATTTTAAAACAATTAAGAACTGAACACACTAGTTTTGAAAGTGCTAAAACATTCGGTATGTTTGAACTTAACCATAACGTTGTGGAAAAAGGGGAACCTATATTCCAAAGACTGGATATGGATGAGACAATGAAAAAATTCGAAAAAGAAGAGCCAGAACCATTGGTTAAAGAAGAAGACTTAATCTCGATAGATGACTTTGCGAAAGTAGATTTAAGAACTGGAAAAGTACTTTCCGCTTCAAAACATCCAAAAGCAGATAAACTTTATGTCCTAGAGGTTGAAGTTGGCGAACATGTACTTCAAATAGCAAGTGGTCTTGTAGATCATTTCAAAATCGAAGATTTAATTGATAGACATGTTATTGTTGCAGTAAACTTAAAACCAGCAAACCTACGTGGTGTTACATCACATGGTATGATTCTTGCTGCAAAAGATGATAAAGGCATGGACCTTATCTCATTTGATACAGTCAAAACAGGAACAAAAATATCCTAAATTAAAAGACCGAGAATTCGGTCTTTTCTTATAAAAAAATGCATCCTCATCTTCACGATAAGGGTGCATTTTTAACTCTAAATATATTTAATAACTCAAGGACTCAGTGGTAAACTGATGTTTTCTATAAGAATTGCTTCACCAGGTTTATCAGCAAGATGACTACCCTGGACTCTGTCACTATAAGAATCTATGTCAGTAATGATGTCACCCATTTCGAAGTATTGTTCATTCAAAATGTAGCCACACATTGGGGAATTACCATAATACTCTTGATTGGAATCAATTAAGAAGTAATTTAAATGGGTATCACCCACTAATGTGTATGTATCTAGTAAGGCAACAGTTTGACTGAATCGATCATCAAGGTATATTTGATTTATAATGCCTTCCTCATAGTCGTAAGCTTTATTAAAGTTCACACCTTGTGTATTGTGTTTAAATGAACGGATATCAACTCTATACTCAAGGATATACTTTAACTTTGATTCCTTGAATAACAAATCGTTATAACTCAGTTTTTTAAGGTCATTGAAGTAAGCGTCTCTAAACTTTTCGACAAAGATAGGATCATTGTTTAAAAGTAAATTCTTTGACTTGATGTTATTGTATAATGCTAAATCAACTGTTCTAACATCTTCATTTAAGATTGGATTCATAACTATCTGATAATTATCTTCTTCAACTAATTTTCCGAAACTGAGTAATACCTCTGTTGGTAAGTAGAATGTTTTCTCAATCTTATTACCATCTTTCATATTATAAGTGAAATCAAATTTTGTACTCTGAGAAACATCACAAGTCAATTTCTTTTTGATGATAGAATCAGTCAGTAACTGCGACTCATTTGAGCCATTCTTTTTGATGTTAGTGTTAATTTCTTTATGTATCGCAATGAAAGCTTCAATGGCCTCCTCTTGTACCAGTTCAACTTCTACATTGAACTTATCATAAGGTGATTTACCAGGTACTAATACAGGACTGATGCTATTGATTTCATTGGGTTTGAAAGAGATACTTTGTACATTATCAGCATTAGGAACTTTCCAAGCCAGACCAAACATACTTGTAGTTATTAAGACAACACAAACAACTGTGGTTAATATAATTACCTTTATAAAGTCGAAACCAGATTTTAAGAAAAATTTGGTTGAGCGATATCTTAGAATATTTAATATACTATAACCGACAAAGGATAATAGTACCGGAGTCACAAATGACTCGAGTGAAAAGAAATCACTGATTGTATTCATATTTCCGTAGCTGGAATTCAATACATTCACAAGAATGAAGGATAAAGGAATAAATAAATTTATTACAATTGGGAAATAGCTATCATTTACAAAAGGCTCTTCCGACTTCTCTGATTTTCTTAAACGGTACATATGCATGATAGTTAAGAATAAGATAATACTTAATAGTACCCAGTAAAGCATCAAACTTATGTCAAACTTATAAGACGGTACGAAGCTATTAAAAAGCGGATAGAAGGGTGTGAGGTAGTTCAGCACATCCCAAGAGATTCCTTTAAGTCCAAAGACATATGTTTGAACGAATAAGTTGAATGCACCCACAATTACAAAAGGTAGTGCAATCATGATACCTGTATGAATCAATGAATCACTTAAGGTTCCGGTGTTATGAATTACAAATGTAGAAACCAGTTGGACTGCAAAGAATAATACAGTGTAGAAACCCAGAAAGATAAAGTAATCATTTGAGTAAGGTATATTCGATATAGAGTAAACAAAGTTTGTTAAGAAATAATTTAAGATAAAGGGTATATAAGTAATTAGAAAACTCGTTAATACCTGCGTAGCAAATAAATCATTTCTTTTAATTGGAAGTGAGTGATATACATCAACAGACTTCTTAGAGTTCAAATATGTAAAAACTATAAATGGTGTAATAATAAATAACAATGTAGCAAAGGCTATTAACACATAAGGTTTTGCTCCACCATCTGCAAAATAGAAGTTTTGCACATTATCATCACGAACCATTGACATAATTACAGGGAAGGGTCCCACACTAAATAATAAGATACTAAAGAGTATTAAGTATGCTTTTAAATTCGAAAGATTATATTTTAATAGTTTCAAATTAATTCTAGTTTTTAACTGTTTAGTCATGACTGTTTCCCTCCATTTCATAAATAAAGATTTCTTCCAGTGATACTGGGTTATGTTCAAATAGAATAGGATTTAAATCCTTAATTTGTGTTTCAATCACTTCTTTATCACCCTTTAATATGAGTGTAAAAATCCTATCTTTACCAAAGACGTTTAATGGATTTAGTGCTTTGAACTTTTCTGTATCAAAGTTGTTTTCAAAAACCATTTGATACTTGTGGTAAATTGCCTGTGTCTCATCTGTTGTGTGGTTGAACTGAAGTTTGTTGTTGTTAATCATAACGATGTTATCGCAAATATCTTCAAGCTCTCTTAAGTTATGGCTTGAAATCACAACAACTAAGTCTCTATCTGATATTTCCTGGGAAATATACTGACGTAGTTTGAATCGCATGAGTGGATCTAATCCATCAAAGGCTTCATCCAGTAATAGGATTTCAGGTTTTGCTGCTAAAGCTAGAATTAAAACGACTTGGCGTTTCATCCCTTTTGAGAATGAGTTAATTTTTGAGTTCTCATTCAATTTGAAGTCTTTTAATAAGTTGCGGTAAATAGATTCATCAAAATTAGGATAGAAAAGACTATAGAATTTCTTCATATCTGAAATGGTTGATTGCGAGAAGAAATGTGGTTCATCACCAAGGAAGAAAATCTTTTCCTTAACAATAGCATTATCAAAGACATTGTTACCATTAACTTCTATAATCCCAGCATCTGTCTCTAGCACACCAGACAATAATCTAAGCAGTGTAGATTTACCAGATCCGTTGGGTCCAACAAGACCATAACAATGTCCTTTTTCTAGGTTCCAATTGATGTCATGTAGTACGAGTTTGTCTCCATAACTTTTATTAACGTTTAGAAACTGTATCATAATATCTCCTTTTGAATGTGTTGTGTAATATCTTCAATACTTTGTCCAAGTTGTAATAGTTGGTGGACAAGATGATCCAAATCTTTATAGATTGGATTAATTAATGGATTTAGGTTATTTGATTTCTCAGAGATAAAGTGTCCTTTACCTGCCTGAGAATAAGTGAGTCCTCTAGTTTCTGCTTCTTGATATGCTTTGGAAATGGTGTTGGGATTAACCCCAAGTTCAATTGCCAAGCTTCTGACGGATGGTAGCTTATCATTGGGATTATATACTCCCAAAGAAACATACTTTCCGATTTCCAAAACAATTTGCTCGAAAATAGGAATAGGGCTTTTGTTATTTATTTGTATCATGAAGTCTCCTTTCAACTGTACTATCTACAATCACACAGTATCATTAGATCTTTGATATGTCAACTGTATCACTTGCTATCACACAGTTGAGTGAAAACAACTGTGGAAAACTTATTTTGCAAACCACAAGGAAAGTACTGTAAAATATGATAAAATGCTAACGGAGGCGATGTAAATGTTTGATGTTATTATAGTAGGTGGAGGACACGCAGGTGTCGAAGCTGCAATTGCTGCAGCCCGCATGAATCAGAAAACAGCGCTGTTTACTTTAAATATAGATCGTATTGCTTCAATGCCATGTAATCCAGCAATTGGTGGACCCGCAAAAGGTATTGTTGTTAGAGAAATAGAAGCACTGGGTGGTGTTATGGGTAAGATTGCCGATAAGACTGCATTACAATTTCGTATATTAAATTCATCGAAAGGACCAGGCGTTAGAAGTTTACGTGTTCAATCAGATAAAATAGAATATTCAAAAGCTATGAGAGATGCGGTATTAAATGAACCGGGTGTCGAAATAGTACAAAAAATGGTTAAAGAAATCGTTGTAGAAAATGGTGTATGTACCGGTATTAGAACAATGGACGAAGAGTTTATTGCTTCAAAGAAAGTCATTATAACTTCAGGAACTTATATGAGTTCTAAAATTTTGGTGTCTTCAACAGTCACTGAATCAGGACCTGAAGGGGACCCTACAACCAATACACTGTCACAATCATTAAGAGATCAAGGGATTCGTACAATGCGTTTAAAAACGGGGACACCGGCACGTATCTATACAGATTCAATTGATTTTTCAAAGACTTTAATTCAACCAGGTGATGATGCACCTTATTACTTCTCAAATAGAACAAAAAAAGAAGATGTAATCCAGGATCAGTACCCATGTTATTTAACATATACAAATGAAGAGACACATAGAATCATTAATATGAACATTGATACATCATCAATGTTTTCAGGTGTGGTTGAAGGTGTTGGTGCAAGATACTGCCCATCTATCGAAGATAAAATTGTAAGGTTTGCGGATAAGAATAGACACCAAGTCTTCTTAGAACCACAAGCTGCAAGCTTAGATACAACTTATGCACAAGGTTTATCATCTTCATTACCAGAAGATGTTCAAGATAAAATGATTCGTACAGTTCCAGGACTAGAAAACTGTAGAATTGAAGCTTATGGTTATGCGATTGAGTACGATGCGATTGATCCAATTCAATTACATCCAACTTTAGAGCTTATCTCAATTAAAAACCTTTATACTGCAGGTCAAATTAATGGAACAAGTGGTTATGAAGAAGCAGCGGGTCAGGGAATAATGGCTGGAATTAATGCGTCTTTAAGCAACCTAAACAAAGAACCATTAATCTTAGGTAGAGATGAAGCTTATATTGGTGTGATGATTGATGATCTTGTCACAAAGGGAACTCAAGAACCATACCGTTTACTAACATCTCGTGCAGAATACCGCTTACTCTTGCGTCATGATAATGCATACCGTCGTTTATCACATTATGGTCATGATTTAGGCTTACTTTCCAATGAAGATTATGAGATAATAAGACTAGAGTTAGAGGCAATTGATGCATTCTTAGAAGATATTAAAACAATTAAAGTTGCGCACAACGAAAAGACAAAAGCTTACTTTGAATCTAAAAATTCACCTTTTGATGCTCATGACCTAACAGTTTATGATGCAGTTAAAAGACCAGGGATTTTACTTGAAGAGATGATTGAGTTAATGGATTTAGAACTTGATCCATCCTTAGTTTTCCAAGCGGAAGTAGATATCAAGTACGAAGGTTACATTAAAAAAGCAATTCGTGAAGCTGAGAAGCTTCAAGCAATGGACAAAATTAAGTTGCCAGCCAATATTGATTATGAAGCGATATCCAACCTTTCAATCGAAGGGCGTCAGAAACTTGTAGAAATTCAACCTCAAACAATAGGTCAAGCTTCAAGAATCTCCGGTGTTAACCCAGCGGATATTTCAATTTTAGCAATGACTCTAAAAACGAAGGAGCAAAGTATATGAAATTTGGAATCATCGGTACAGGCAGTATTGTAACTTGGTTTACTAAGGCGACAAGACTTGCTGAAGGTGTAGAATTTGATGCAGTGTATTCAAGAAAACAAAAAACTGGAGATGCATTCGCAAAAGAAAATGACATCGAAAAAGTTTATACTAACCTAGAAGAAATGTTAAGTGATCCTGAGATTGATGCAGTTTATGTTGCATCACCAAACAGTCTTCACTATCACCATGCGAAAGCCGCATTACTAAAAAATAAACATGTCATGCTTGAAAAACCTTTTACAGGTAATGTTAAAAAAGCTGAAGAACTTATTAAATTAGCACAGGATAAAGAGTTAATCCTCATGGAGGCAATTACCAATGTGCATTTACCTCATATGGAATATGTTAAACGTCGTATTCCAGAATTAGGACCTTTAAAAATTGTTCAAGCAAACTACTCACAATACTCAAGTCGCTATAATAGCTTACTAAAGGGACAAGTAGAAAATGTGTTTAAGCCTGAGATGTCAGGTGGGGCGCTTGCAGATATTAATATCTATAACCTTCACTTTGCAGTCTATCTCTTTGGTGCTCCAAAAGCTGTACAGTACTTTGCCAATCAACATACAAATGGTATTGATACATCAGGAATACTTATCTTAGATTACGGAACATTTAAAGCAACATTGACAGGAGCTAAAGACAGCTTCTCGCATAATCTTGCACAAATACAAGGTGAAAATGGATACCTGTTAATACCAAGTAGTGTATCGACAATGGAATCTGTTGTCTTTGAAACACACGAAACTAGAAAAGATGTCGTGGAACAAGACAAACCCCATCTTTACTATCAAATGGAATCATTCAAAGATCTCGTGAATAATAAGAATTACGAACGTCGAGATGAATTATTACAACACAGCTTAGAAGTCGTCAAAGTAGCGGTACTGGCGCGTAAGCAAATTGGATTGGATTATGAATACTAATGAATAAAGAATCATTCTATTTAAAGCTAGAGTCACTGGGATTATCCGTTGACTCTTTAATGACTTTACGCTTCGAAAAATATAAGGAGCATATTCAAAAGATCAATCAAGTCCTCAATTTGACCGCAATTGATGATGATGAAGGAATCTACTTAAAACATTTTTATGATTCACTTCTAATTAATAAACATATAAAAGAAAATGCACTTGTCTGTGATGTCGGTAGTGGTGCTGGTTTTCCAGGCCTTGTTTTAGCAATTGCTAGACCTGATATTAAAGTTACTTTGATTGAACCGACCACAAAACGTACAAACTTTTTAAGTGAAGTTGTTGCGATGTGTGAATTGGATAATGTTACAGTTGTCAATGGTCGTGCAGAAGATGTGATCGAAGATTTACGTGAATCTTTTGATATTGTTACAGCACGTGCCGTAGCTTACTTAGACATTCTAAGTGAACTTTGCATGCCTTTTGTAAAGGTTGGAGGACTTTTCATTGCGATGAAAGGTGCTAAAGGTGAAGAAGAGTTAGAAGAATCAAAAAAAGCAATCAAAATCCTAGGTGGAGAACTTCAATCAATCGATACGATGGATATCAGTGAGTTGGGTGAAAGAATCAATTTAAATATCAAGAAAACTTCCAAGACTCACACAAAATATCCCCGTAATTATGGTAGAATAAAGAAGACACCTTTGTCCGGGAGGAAAAATGACTGAACATCGTATCATATCAATAGAAAACATTGAGGTAAATCCACATCAACCTCGTAAAACATTCGATGAGGAGAAGCTTTTCGAACTCTCACAATCAATTCGAGAAAACGGGTTGATTCAACCTATTGTTGTTAGAGAGATAGGAATGGATCAATTTGAAATTATCGCAGGAGAAAGGCGCTTTAGAGCTTTACAAATGATTGGGAAAACAGAAGTGCCAGTCATTATTACAAGAGCTTCGGACGAAGCCAGTGCATCACTTGCTCTTATTGAAAACATTCAAAGAGAAAACTTAAATACTGTAGAAGAAGCATATGCTTACAAATCACTATTAAAATCACAAGGCATCACTCAAAAAGAACTTGCACAACAAGTAGGTAAATCTCAATCTGCAATCGCGAATAAGATTCGTTTGTTAGATCTACCAGATAAAGTATTATCAACACTTGCAAACGGACAGATTACTGAACGTCATGCACGTGCGCTTGTAGGTGTAGAAACAGAGAAAGCTGAGAAGATTCTGGATAAAGTCTTAGAAGACAAATTGAACGTTAAACAAACAGAAGCGATTGTTCAAAAGCCAAAACGTAAGAAAAAAGCCTCAATCAAAGGTATATCACAAGATATCAGATTGGGTATTAATTCAATCAATCAAACAATTACAATGATTGAACAAACAGGGATACAATTAAAACATGAAGTAACAGAGACGGATGATGAAATCATAGTAAGCATTCGATTTTCAAAGTAGAAGGAAGTGAAGTATGGGTAAGATTATCGCAATAGCGAACCAAAAAGGTGGTGTAGGAAAAACCACCACAAGTATTAACCTAGCAGCAGGCTTGGCCTATTTAGGGCAAAAAGTTTTGCTAGTAGACTTGGACCCTCAAGGGAATACTACACAAGGGATTGGCGCCAGTCGTCATGATTTTGAGTACAGTACATACGACCTTCTTATTAATGAACCATCAGTTGAAGAAGTACGCATTAAGCTAACAACACCACCACTGGATATAATCCCTGCAACTATTGACTTAGCAGGAGCTGATTTAGAAATGAATCGATTTGAAGTGGGTAGTGACAAAATACTTAAGAACAAACTGGCACCGGTGAAGGATGAATATGATTTTATTTTGATTGACTGTCCACCATCACTTGGTTTACTGAATACCAATGCATTAACTGCAGCAGACTCAGTAATTATTCCAGTTCAAAGTGAATACTATGCATTAGAGGGTTTAACACAACTCTTGTCAACAATTAGATTAGTTCAAAAACTCTTTAATCCAGATTTAAAAATCGAAGGTGTTTTACTTACAATGCTAGATCTAAGAACAAGACTGAGTATTGAGGTTCAACAAGAGGTTCGTAAATACTTTAAAGAACGTGTATATAAAAACAACATACCACGTAACGTAAAGCTTTCAGAAGCACCATCACGTGGACAAACAATATTTGAATACGATATTAAATCTGAAGGTGCAAAAGCTTATGCAGCACTTTCAAAAGAAGTACTCAAAAGAACACTAAAGGAGCAGTAATATGAGCAACAATAATCGACTTGGAAAAGGTTTGGGTGCCATATTTGGTGATGATGTTAGTAGTATTCTTGAAGAAATTCAAGAAGGTAAGAATACCGAACATGGTAGTTCTAAAACCTTACTCGATACAAAAGACGTCAGGCCCAACCCCTATCAACCACGTCGTCATTTTGACGAAGACAAACTAGTGGAACTCAAAGATTCAATTCTACAACATGGACTCTTTACGCCAATCTTAGTAAGAGAAAGCAAAAAAGGCTATGAGCTTGTTGCAGGAGAGCGCCGTTTACGTGCGACAAAACTTGCAAAGCTAAAACAGATTGAAGCCATTGTGGTTGATTTTAATGATGAGCAAATGATGGAGATTGCGATCGTTGAAAATATTCAACGAGAGGATCTAAATGTACTTGAAGAAGCACAGGGATATCAACTACTCATTCAAAACTTAAACTTAACTCAAGCAGATGTTGCAAAACGCGTCAACAAATCTAGAAGTCATGTTACAAACTTACTGAGACTTCTAAAACTTCCTGAATCAGTACAAATTATGGTTCAAGAAGGTAAATTGACAATGGGACATGTTCGTCCGCTTATTACTCTTGAAGATAAAAAAGAAATTGAAGCATACGCTCAAGAAATTTATGAAAAGAACCTAAGTGTTCGAGAAACTGAAAGACTTATCGCAAATAAAGATAAAGTAGACACAACACCAGACAAGCCAAAGCGTAGAGATTATGAATATGCTGAAACACTGTTTGAAAAGAAACTACAAACAAGAATTGCAATTGATAATAAACGCATTACCATTTCATTTAATGATGATGAAGATTTAAATCGAATATTAGAAACACTTGGACTTATTGAATAGGAGGATTTCATGATTTTAGCATTTACCGGCGCAGGTATCAGTAAAGACTCAGGGATTGGAACCTTTATGGAGAACCCAGCAGTTAGAGACAGATTACACCGTCGATTTGCCATAGAATACCCAGAAAATTACAGAGAAACGATTACTGAATTATATCAATCAATCCAACAAGCTTCACCCAATGATGCGCACTATGCGCTTGTGGACTATGGAATAGATATCATCACGATGAATATTGATGGACTCCATGAGTTAGCAGGATCAAACCCCATTACACTACACGGCGTCATGCCAAGTGAAGAAGAATTGGCTTATGCAGATACACTTTGGAACAAACCGGTACTCTACGGAGATCCCGCTCCAAACTATCAAAAAGCAATCACTTTAGTAAATAGACTGGGTGAAAATGATACACTGCTGGTAATTGGTGCCTCAATGCATACTGGGATATCAATAGATATAAGAGAAATCGCCTATGCAAATGGTGCAAATGTTATTGAAATACAAGATAATGCAGTTGAAGAAGTCAGAAAGACTTTGGATGCACTTAAAGAAAAAGGAAGACTATGAATTTAAAACAACAAGTTGGAATTAAATCCGCTCAATATGTTACAGACGGTATGGTTGTAGGACTGGGAACAGGATCAACAGCATTCTATATGATTGAAGAGTTGGGACGTAGAATTAAGGAAGAAAATCTTCAAATCACAGGAATTCCTACATCAAGTGGCAGCCGTGAACAAGCTGAAGCTTTAGGGATACCTTTAAAAGATATAAATGAAGTGCCATTCATTGACATAACAATTGATGGTGCAGATGAATTTAATGCAAGTCTAGATGGTATTAAAGGTGGCGGTGGTGCTTTACTATTTGAAAAGATAGTTGCAAACATGTCAAAAAATGTCATTTGGATTGTTGATGAATCTAAGAAAGTAGATTCCCTTGGAAGATTTCCGCTTCCAGTTGAAGTGCTACCGTTTGGTTCCCAACAAGTCTTTGTAGAACTTGCGCTTAAAGGATATAGGCCAGAGTGGCGTATGTCAGGAGAAGACAAATACCTAACAGACTCCAATAATTATATTATTGATCTTCATTTGGAAACAATTGAAAATGCTAAAGGCTTAGCTGAAGCACTCAAGAAAATGGTTGGTGTTGTTGAACATGGACTTTTCATTCAAATGACAGATATGGTCATCATGGCCACACAATCAGGTTTTGAAACGATTGGAAAATTAAAAACAAAGTAAGAACCGGAAACGGTTCTTTTTTACACAAAGGAGTGACACGATGTCCACAAACTTAAACGATACAATTGTATCCATTATTACTGCCCTACAAGAAAGTGCAGTATCCGTAATCAGAATATCAGGAAGTGATGCTATTGAGATTGCAGATAAACTCTTCTCAAGAGACCTCACAAAAGTTGCATCTCATACCGTAAGTTATGGCCATATACTTGATCCGATCACCAAAAATATCGTTGATGAAGTATTGGTATCTGTTTTCAAAGCACCTAAAACATACACAAGAGAAGATGTTGTCGAAATATCTTGTCACGGGGGTATTTTAGTTACTAAGAAAGTATTAGAACTTTGCTTATCTGTCGGTGCACGTATGGCTGAAAATGGAGAATTTACACAGCGCGCATATCTCAATGGACGTATTGACCTATCACAAGCAGATGCTGTAATGGATCTGATTGAATCAGAGAACGACTTTGCTAGAGAACTTGCAATATCAGGTGTTCAAGGAAACATTCATAAACTTATAACACCATTCTTAGATAGATTAATTGAAATCCTTGCAACAATAGAAGTAAATATTGACTACCCTGAATATGACGATGTAGAAATGCTTACACAAGACTCCCTATTACCACGCGCGCAAGAATTTCTTAAGGATCTTGGTGTTATTTTAAAAGAGTCAAGAAGTGGTAAAATTATGAAGGAAGGCGTCAAAACTGTAATCTTAGGAAAACCAAATGTTGGTAAATCAAGTATCTTGAACGTACTTCTAAACGAAGACAAAGCGATCGTTACCGATATAGCTGGAACGACAAGAGATTTAGTAGAAGGATGGATCAAGCTCGATAACATTGCCTTACACTTAATAGATACAGCAGGTCTAAGAGAAACAGAAGATGTCGTAGAGAAAATTGGAATTGACCGTTCTCGTCAAGCATTAGAAGATGCTGAACTTGTTATTCTTGTTTTTGATGCATCAGAAGAAATGGACCAAGAAGATCTAGACTTACTCGAAAAAACAAAAGATAAAGAACGTATTATCGTATACAACAAAAAAGATTTAACAGAAAAAAGAGAAGCGGGCGTCTATGTCTCAGCACTGACTCATGATGTTAAAGAACTAACTGATGCAATAAATGCACTGTTTGAAAAACACACAGCTGCCTTAAGAAAACCAACTTTATATAACCAAAGACATATTGCCTTAGTCACAAAAAGTTATCTCGCAATGCAAAGAGCAGTTGAAGCTCTTGAGATGGGTATTGAACTGGATCTTGTAACCTTGGACTTAAATGAATCCTACACAGATTTAGCATCAATCATTATGCCACCTCACGACATCGATATTCTTGATGAAATATTCTCAAGATTCTGCTTAGGGAAATAGATAATATGGAAAATTATTGGATTGATACCCACGCACATTTAATGAGTGAAACATTAATTGATGATTTTGAAGACATCAAACAAAGAGCATTAGATAATAATATTAAGAAGATATGTATTATTTGTGGGAATTTAGATGAAATAAAGAAAGCTCTATCCCTTACTGAAGGGGATGCAATGTTTGATTTGGCTATTGGAGTTCATCCAGGTGATGCGAAAAATGTATCGAAAGAAGAACTCAATCAAATGACTCATTACTTAAAGCATCCTCAAGTAAAGTTTGTTGGTGAAATTGGACTTGATTATTACTGGGACACAAGCTTCAATGACTTGCAAAAAGAAATGTTTATAACACAAATAAAAATCGCAAATGAAAATAACTTGCCAATCACGATTCATATTCGCGAATCAAGTGATGATGTCTATGAGATTCTAAAAAAACATCCAGTCAATCGCAAAGGAATTGTGCACTGCTTTACAGAAGATGTAGAAAGTGCGAAACGATTCATTGATTTAGGTTTCTTTGTAGGCATTGCAGGGATTGTAACTTTTAGAAATGGTGAGAATATTCAAGCGCTCGTAAAAGAACTGCCATTTGATAGATTACTGACAGAAACTGACTCACCTTATTTAGCCCCCATACCCAATCGTGGAAAACGAAATGAATCATCTAATGTAATGTATGTCGGCGAAGCCATTGCGAAGCTTAAAAGTATAGATAAAGATACAGTACAAAAACAAGTTATAGAAAACTATAGAAGATTAACAGAAGGTAATTAAAATGAAAGACTTACTCCACAAACAACGCTTGAATCGCTATAAATACAAAGACTTAGATATCAGAAAAAGAAGTCTTAAAAAATTGTATGCTCAAATCGAAAGAAATGAGGATGCTCTTTTTGAAGCGTTCAAGATAGATTTGGGTAAGTCTAAGTTTGAAACTTACACAACTGAAATTGGTTATATTAAAAATAGTATTACCCATTACCTTAAACATATGGATAAATGGTTAAAACAAGAAAAAGTAAAGACTCCGATATATTTATTTGGTAGCAAAAGCAGTATTATCAAAGAACCATTGGGTCAAATACTGGTAATATCAAGCTTTAATTATCCGTTTCAACTACTATTCGAACCTTTAATAGGGGCCATAGTGTCAGGTAATACAGTTGTCTTAAAACCATCAGAGTTTGTACCAAATATTAATGTTGTTATTAAAAGAATTATTGAAGCAAGCTTTGATCTAATGCATGTTCAAATTTATGAAGGTGATAAAGAGGTAACTCAAGAATTACTGAAACATAAGTTTGATAAAATATTTTTTACAGGAAGTGAAAAAGTGGGGAGAATAGTCTACGAGGCTGCTGCAAAAACACTGACACCTGTAATTTTAGAGTTGGGTGGTAAAAGCCCTGCGATAGTATATGAAGATGCGAATTTGGATGTCATTGTAAACAGAATTGTATGGGGTAAATTTATGAATGCTGGGCAAACCTGTGTTGCACCAGATTATGTGCTTGTAGAAGAAGGAATTAAGGATGTTTTTATAAACAAACTGGCCCAATCTATAAAAGAAATGTATCCAACTACACAGGACTATGGAAAGATTGTAAGCAAGCATCATGTCGAAAGATTAGAGAATCTATTAAGAATGTCTAATATACCATTTGATCCCAGTGAAAATAGAATCTTTAAGCCAATTATTACAGAACTTAAAAACACAGATAATCCACTGATGCATGAAGAAATCTTTGGGCCCATATTGCCTGTCTTAAGCTTTAAAGAAAGCCCAATTGATATTGTGGAGAAATTTCCGACACCACTGGCACTCTATGTCTTTACTGAAGATAAGAAGAAAGCTGCAAATTTAATAGAAAGTATTCCAAGTGGTGGTGCTGTAATAAATCATACGATGATTCATTTATCCAATCCGAATCTACCCTTTGGCGGGCAAGGCACATCAGGTATTGGTATGTATCACGGAAAATATAGCATTGATGCCTTTACACATAAGAAAGCAGTCATGTCTTCAAGTACACGCTTTGAACATAGGTTGCTGTATCCACCTTACAATAAAAGGTTAAAGTTGATAAAAAGGATATTGAAATAACTCTGTGGAAACATTCATCAAAAAAATTGAAAGCTATGGCATCAAGTCAAAACAAATTGATGTGATTATCCTTGTGGGTTCTTATGCAACAGGAAGAAACAGCACTGATTCTGATTTGGATCTTATCCTTGTCACAAAAGAGAAGCAAGAAATTCTAAGCAACCCTAAGTTTATCTATAATTTCGGGATTGTTTTGAACCAACAGATAGAATATTATGGTGCATGTACTTCACTTCGTGTATGGTATGCATCGGGTTTAGAAGTAGAATTTGGATTTGTTGATCCGTCGTGGATTAAAAAACCATTAGACCCAGGTACTAAGGAAGTATTATTACCTACTTATAGGGTATTAGTGGATAAAGAATCAAACTTTGAAGATTTAAATTTAAGAGATTAATGTGAGGATGTAGTATATATACAGCCTCTTTTTTTTATTTGTCACAAAAGATTTATATATATGCAAAAATAAAGGTAGTGTTAGTCAGAATATATAAGGTATAAGTAAGAAGTGTTTTTGTTTACGTAAAGAGTGGATAAACTGCATTAAAAAACTCCTATAATATAGAAAGG
>CAYPHX010000028.1:0-16041 GCA_964410635.1 uncultured Erysipelothrix sp.
TTATTATTCATTCATCAATTTTTCAAAATAAGAATTTACTTGTGATAATGAACCTACAAGTAAGTCTTTTTCATCACTTGACAGTTGTGATACCAAGGTATCTATGAGTTGTTCATGAAAGATATCATGAACCTCAAGTATTTGTACCGCTTTATCCGTGAGCTTCAATCTGTATATTCTTCGATCTCGTTCGTCTTGGACACGATAAACATAACCTTTATTAGTTAAACGGTTTATATTAACGGTCAAGGTCCCTTGAGTAATTCTCAATCTTCTCGCAACTTCAGACATCGTTTTACCATCACTTTTTTCGATGGCTTCTAAAGTATGGACTTCACTCATTGAAAGTGGAATCCCTTTAGTTTTAATGAAGTTTTCTTCCAAAGTCAAAATCTGATTGAACATATCGACTAATAGATGATTTAGAACATCACGAATATTTGCTGTCATCTTACTTTTCTAAAGCTTTTTGTGCTTTTCCAACTAAGTTTGTGAATCCTTTTGGATCATGAATTGCGATTTCTGATAACATTTTTCTGTTAATTTCAATGTTCGCAAGTTTTAAACCGTTCATGAATGTGCTGTATGACATGTCGTTTAGACGTGCTGCAGCATTAATACGTGTAATCCATAGTTTACGCATTTCTCTTTTGAGTTTTTTACGATCGATATATGAATAACGTTGTGAACGCATTACTTGTTCGTTTGCTGTACGGTATAGTGTATGTTTTGAACCAAAATACCCCTTAGCTAATTTTAATGTTTTTTTGCGACGCTTACGGCTCGCTACTGAAGTTTTTACTCTAGGCATTAACTTACCCTCCTAATAATCTAATCTTGTAATAAGTGTTTAATTCTCTTGAAGTCACTCTTATGAACAAGAGTAGCTTTACGTAAATTACGCTTTTGTTTTTGAGTTTTATTTGCAGCAAAGTGTGATACATAGGCATGTTGACGTTTTAGTTGTCCTGAACCTGTTCTTTTAACACGTTTTGCCAATGTACGTTTTGTTTTCATTTTAGGCATGATCAAGGCCCTCCTTCATTATTTTTTCTTCGCAGGTGAAATCACAACATGCATTGTGTTTCCTTCTAGTTTAGGTAGTCTTTCAGCAGATCCAAGATCTTTAGTTTCTTCTAAGAATTTATTCATTGTTTTTCTACCCACTTCAACACGTGTGATTAGACGACCTCTGAATCGCATATCGACTTTAACCTTTGAGCCTTCTTCTAACCATTTTCTTGCGTGACGCAACTTAGTATTGAAATCATGTTCTTCAATAACTGGAGATAAGCGCACTGACTTAATTTGTGTTACATGTTGATTTTTTCGAGCTTCACGAGCACGTTTTTGTTGTTCGAAACGCAAACGACCGTAATCTACGATTTTACATACAGGCGGGTTAGCTCCTGGTGATACACAATATAAGTCCAAGTTTGATTCCTCTGCTTTATCTAAAGCTTCGTTTCTTGTTAGAATTCCATATTGTTCTCCATTGGGACCAATGACTAAAACCTCTTTAAAGCGAATTGCTTCGTTAACCAAATCTCCTTGATTCCTTCTTTTACTGATAAAGTTCACCTCCTACGTGAATTACAATAAAAAAGTGTACTCTATAATAGAACACACACATTTTTGCTTAAGTTTTTTCTAAGCTATAAACCTATGACTTGAGCCATCAGGTGAGAAGTGTGCTTCTACTTTCTTACTGCTTATAGATAATACCATACTGATGTATCCATGTCAATGTTTAATGCTTATTAATCCTATATAGATCACTTACTTCTTTTTCTCCATGACATAATTGATAAGATTGATATTTTGTCTTGTTACATTTTGCTGATATAGAACCCTATATCCACGCTTCATAAAAAATGGTTTTGCACTGATTGATGCATCTGTCCTAATTTTATCGATATTATATTCCTTTTCTAATCGTTAACAAATTAAAGTAGCAATCTTTCTATTTTGATATTCATGATGCACATATAACATGTCCATAAATCCTTGTTCATTTATATTTCTAAAACCTATAACTTGATCACTTTCAACTGCCACAACCGTAAAGCTAGAAGTAAATCTTTGATGCCATTGATTGATATTCTTAATATTGAATGTCCATGCATTACATTGTTCTTTGGTATAATCTTTTATATTAATTGTATGGACTGTATTATAAAATAGTTCTAGCATTGCCTTACAATCATCTTTTTGATATCTTCTTAAATACATTACAACATCCTTCTCTATATTAAGACTATAAGAAAACCTACATATAGTTTACAGCATTCAGCTTCTAATATGTAGGTTTATTATTTATATATGTTTTTATTATTCTATACTTTGATACCATGACGGAATATCAGAGTTTGAATACCAAGACATTAAGTTTTCGCCATTTTTTCTCATGACCTCAAGCTCTTCTTCATCAAATTTCAGAGCCCAAGGTATAGAAGCAAGTTGATTTACAAATAGGTAGAGTTTTAAATGTTTGAAGAAATCTTCAGGAATATCAAAATCGAAATACCCATGAATCAAACCGTTGGCCATATCCGTACATGCTCCTGCTGTAAAGATTAGACGATTAAATTCTTCCCAAGGATCGCCATAATCAATTCTATCAAAATCAATAATACCCAGTTGTTTCTTTTCTGAGAGCACCATATTTCCAATATGAAAGTCTCCATGTTGTAAAACAATCGGACGTTCTTTTAATAGATGACGATGTTCTTCAATATACTGAATCATTTCTTCATCTCCGATTATCGACTCATCAATGTTTTCATAATCGTAAAGTATTCTGTTTATTTTTGGGTTGTATGTTTTTTCCCATGATTCTAAATGTATTGGAACGGGTATTTGATGGATCTCTTTGAGCATTTTTCCAGCAGTAAGACCCAAGTCATAGCGTTTCTTTGTATCGAGATTTTTAATTCCCTCTAATAGCGGTACACCTTCTACCCAAGTGAAGATGGCATAACCAAAACTTGATTCATCAAATGTTCCAAACTCAACAACTTTAGAAATTTGCTCTACATCGCGGTTCAGTAGCACAAAGTTTTTTAGCAATTCTTTTTTTCTATCATACTTACTTGTACTAGCGACGCGCAGTAAAAATGATTGGCCTTCTGAGTTTGTGACTTTGTATTTTTCGTCATAAGACCATCCATCATGTATTTCTTCTATTGCTTTCCAATCTTCATACCCAGGTATCCCTTTTAAGTGCTTCATATTATCTTTTACCTTTATTTGAATAATAGGTCATCGGATCAGTTTCCGTTTTTGTATGGACTAGCTTTAATTCTAAATCTGTTGGTTCATCTTTAATAAAATGGTAAATATCTAAACTTAGACCTAAAGATGCTTCCTTCGCTTCTTTAAGTGTGTTGTTGTAGTAAACTTCTTTTAGATTAGCAAAACCAATTGCCCCAAGACACATAGGACATGGATGTCCGCTTGCATATAAAACACACTCGGATAAATCCATAGTGTTCAAGTGCTTCTGTGCTTTTTCAATTGCGATTAACTCAGCATGGCGTGTTACATCATTCTTAATGTGCGTTTCATTTGCACCTTCAGCTATAATTTCGCCTTTATATACAATACATGCTCCAAACGGTTGGCCCCCCTCGTCTACGTTTGTCATTGCAAGCTTGTTTGCATACTCTAAGTATTCAGACATATAGATCAGCCTCCTGAATTCATTATAACATTTAAAAAGAGCTTATTGTAAGCCCTTTTTAATCATTACTTCATATCTTCAAGTAGTTTTACTATTATTTCATAAGTTCTATAGTATGAATCTAATTCTAATCGCTCATTGGGTGTATGAATATCATGCATGATCGGTCCAATTCCGACAATATCCAAATGCGGCATCTTCCCTTTCCAAATTCCAAGTTCAACACCACCATGGGTTGCGACTTCTTTCATCTCATTATTTCTTAATGCTTTATGAATTTTGAACAGTCTACTTCTTAGTTTTGAGTCTTTTTCATAATTCCATCCAGGATATTTAGCCGTATAGCTGAATTCATAGCCTGTATTCTTTGAAATTAATTTAATGCGATACATCATATCATCAATTACAAATTCTTGTGTTGCACGAAGTGAAACTGCAATAATAAATTCATCATCTATGACATTAGCAGTTCCAATATTTCCTGATGCAATAACAAGGTCTTCGATGACCATACTTTTATGCATAACACCTTGCGGTAACATGAATAAAGCATTTGCCATACCCATTGTATGTTTCTTATTAATTACTTTGTTAGTTGATGAAGTTTCTAGATGAAAGTGTAAATCTTTGTCAGAGTGTTCGTAAAGGAATTTAATTTCCTTAGCAATCGATTCAAACCAAGCCATGTAAGCTTTTGTATCATCTACTGCAAGCTCTAATGTTGCTTCTCGAGGTATTGCATTAATCTTAAGTCCACCTTGTATATCAACAGCATAAACAGAACCATATTCTTCGATAGATCTTTTTAAGATAATCCCTACAAGTCTCAGAGCATTAGCACGTTCCTTATCAATATCGCCACCTGAGTGTCCACCAAGAAGCCCTGTAATACTAATGATTACCGTGTCCATCTCTTTATCTTCAAATTCAAGTTTCTTAACCATCTTGGTTCTAACTCCACCTGATGAAGATACATAGACTTCATTTTCTCCTGAACTATCAAGACCGATACATTGTTTTGCTTTTAAGTTTGTCGTATCAAAATATGTTGCACCTACAAGTCCTACCTCTTCTTGAACTGTGAATACAAGTTCTAGCTCAGGATGTGATAATGTTTGATCTTCCATAAGCGCAATCATATAAGCAACTCCTACCCCATCATCGGCACCAAGGGTGGTTTTATTTGCTTTTAAGATATTGCCTTCTACAATAAGTTCAATTCCTTCTGTTTCGAAATTGTGGCTGCTGTCATTGTTTTTTTCTCCAACCATATCTAAATGTGATTGAATCATAACAACATCACTATCTTCATAACCTTCTGTTGCAGGTACGCGGACAAATAAGTTATCCATTTCATCTTGATAGCATTCATAGTTTAAGTTCTTGGCACGATTATAAATCATGTCACTTAGTGCCTTTTCATGATATGACACGTGTGGAATTGCACTAATTTCTTCGAATAAAGTCAATAGTTTGTGTTTCATAATACCTCCGGATACAAAAAATAACACTATTATTATAAGCGTGTTATTTTTTGAGAGCCTTATAATCATAAAGCCCTGTCTCTTCTCTTTTTCACCTTCATCTAAGGTTCATCACGCCTTAGACATTCATATTATATCAAATTAATCAAACCTTATCAAATATATAAAGACTGTTGTTAAAGTGTAAAATTTGGTACAATAGTAACGTTATGGAGGTTTTAATATGAAAAACGATATTGGCGTTATGGGTCTTGCAGTTATGGGTAAGAATTTAGCCCTGAACATTGCAGATCATGGATATAAAGTATCCTTATTTAATAGAACATATAGTGTAGGTGAAAAAGTGATGGAAGAAACACCACATGATAACTTTACACTTTACAAAGAAATGAAAGATTTTGTTGATTCATTAAGTACACCAAGAAAAATCATTATCATGGTACAAGCAGGAAAACCAGTCGATCTAGTCATTGATGCACTGATTCCTTTACTGGATAAAGGTGATATCATTATGGATGGTGGTAACTCATACTTTGCAGATACAATTAGAAGACACAAAGAAGTCTCATCACAAGGATTTAGATATCTTGGTGTTGGTATCTCAGGTGGTGAAGAAGGAGCTAGATTTGGTCCTTCAATTATGCCTGGTGGGGATAAGGAAGCATTTGATTTTGTAGAAGATATTCTAGTTGATATCTCAGCTAAAGCTTATGGTGAGCCTTGTACAGCTTATATTGGCGACAATGGTGCTGGACACTTTGTTAAGACAGTACACAACGGAATTGAATATGCAGATATGCAATTAATTGCAGAAAGCTACTCACTTCTAAAACATTTAGGTCAATTAAGTAATGATGAAATTGCTGAAACATTCACTGAATGGAATAAGGGAGAACTGGATTCATACCTAATTGAAATTACAGCAGAGATTTTTAAAGTAAAAGATGAAGAAACTGGAAAACATCTTGTGGATGTTATTCTTGATAAAGCAGAACAAAAAGGTACAGGTAAATGGACTGTTGAAGAAGCATTAAACACTGGTACTGATGCATCATTACTTGCTTCAGCTGTATTTGCACGTTTCATGTCCGCAAATAAGGTTGAACGTGTCATTGCACAGACAGAACTTCAATACTCAGGTGACCGAGTTTTAATTGAAGATAAAGAAGCTTTTGTTGAACAAGTAAGACAAGCTTTATATGCAAGTAAAATTATTGCATATGCACAAGGTTTTGACTTAATGAAAAATGCAGCTAAAGAATATGGCTGGACATTAAACTATGGTGAAATTGCTAAGATTTTTAGAGAAGGTTGCATTATCCGTGCGAAGTTCTTAGATAAAATTACAGAAGCATATGATAAAAATGCAAACTTAGATAATTTACTATTAGACGAAAACTTCAGTAATACACTTGATAAATACCAAGTAACATTAAGAGAAGTTTCCGCTAAAGCAATCTTAAGTGGTATCAGTGCACCAGCATTCACAAATGCGATCGCATACTATGATGCATATAGAACTGCACACTCAAGCGCAAACCTAATTCAAGCACAACGTGATTACTTCGGAGCTCATACTTTTGAGCGAGTGGATAAAGAAGGAAACTTCCACCACGAATGGAGCGATCAATAATATGCGTAACAATCATATTGTTACGATATTTGGAGGAACTGGAGATTTAACTTATAGAAAGCTTTTACCGGCTTTCTATAACTTAATGATTCATAAGGCCCTGCCCGATTCATTTCATATTACAATCATCGGTAGACAGGACCTCAGTACAGAGGATTATCATAATAACCTAAAACCTTGGTTAAAAGACCACAGTCGTTTTACTGTTGAAGACAGTTTAATCGATAAGTTTGTAAACTATGTTACTTACTTCAAAATGGTCTTTACAGAACAAGAAGGTTACCAGAGACTTAAAGCATACTATGAAACACTGGATGAAAAAGTAGTTCACGATAAATTATACTACTTTGCAGTTGATCCACACTTCTTCTTAAATATCGCTGAAAACTTGTATGAAAACAAGTTAAGCCAAGATGCTTCAATCATCATCGAAAAGCCTTTTGGAAACAATTTAAAACATGCTAAAGAAATTAACAACAGATTGGGTGAAATATTCGCTGAAGATAATATTTATCGAATTGATCACTATATCGCTAAAGAAATGGTTCAAAACATTCATGCTTTACGCTCTAGCAATGCCCTGTTTAAGCATATTTGGAATAGAAATGTCATTGATAGCGTTCAAATATCTGCTAGTGAAATGGTAGGTGTTGAAAGCCGTGGTAACTTCTATGATGTTACAGGTGCACTCAATGATATGGTTCAAAGCCATTTACTTCAAATATTAACAATTGTTGCGATGGATATACCCAGTGAGGCAACTTCTGAAAATATTCATAAAAAACAAGAAGAAATATTAGAAAACCTTCTGATTAGAAATTATGAAACTGACGTAATTTATGGTCAGTATGATGATTACCTGAATGAACCCAATATCCAAGAAAACTCTAAAACTGATACCTATGTCGCATTACGACTTGAAATCGACAACGATACTTGGCGTGGTGTTCCAATCTTTATGAGAACTGGAAAAAAACTGAGCAAGCGCTCAACTGAAATCACACTTCAACTTAAACAAGAGGGTGATTTACCACCCAATCAAATTGTGATTAAGGTACAACCAGATGAAGGTGTATACTTAAAGTTTAATATTAAGACGCCGGGTCATACAAACAGTATTGAATCGGTCTACATGGACTTCTGTCAATCATGTAACTTAGAATACAGAAACAATACTCCTGAAGCCTACGAGAGATTACTGGACGCAGCGATGGCACACGATCAAACATTGTTTGCCAGCTTGAAGCAAGTAATATTAAGTTGGGAAATTACAGAGAATATCATTAAAAACACAAAAAACAATCCTTTACATATCTATGAGTCTTATTCCTCCGGACCGCTTGCTGCCACACTTTTATTAGAAAAAGAAGGTGCAACTTGGTTTGAAGATACAGTATTGGGTGAATTAGAAGATGAGTCTTAGGCTCATCTTTTTTCTATAAAAAAAAGAAGAACTAGTCCTCCAATTGAAGTGCTATTTCTTCCCATTCTTTTTCTATTGTTTTGATTTCATTGATGATTGAATCAATCTCTTCGTTAAGAGCATCCATTTTTAGATGATCATGATAATAGTCAGGATCAAATCGTAACTCACGATGCAATGCTAATTGTTCTTCTAAATCAATCAGCTCAATCTCAATATTCGCTTGTCTATTTTGCAGTCTTTTGAAATCTTGATACTTTTCTTTATTATTTCTTTTATCTTCTTTTTCAACATGTTTTTCTTCTTTAAGTATTACTTCAATATTTTTTTCTGTATGAGTGATACTGCCATCTCTGATATAAAGAATATCCGTGGCCAATGTTTCTATGAAGTAACGGTCATGTGATACAAAGATCATTGTCCCGGTATAATCTTTTAGTGACTTCTCTAGGGCTTCTTTTCCTGGTATATCCAAGTGGTTTGTTGGTTCATCAAGTATAAGTAAATTATCTTTACTTAACATGAGTTTTACAAGACTTAAACGAACGCGTTCGCCTCCTGATAAAACAGATACTTGTTTGAAGACATCTTCACCATGAAACAAGAATCTTCCCAGTGCAGTTCTAACTTCTGTGTGATCAAGTTCAGGAAAACCATCCCACACTTCTTCCAATACCGTTTTATTCATAGAGAAGTCTAAAAGTTGTTGATCAAAATATCCCATTTCAATTTGATGTCCTAATAATATTTCACCAGATAATGGATTTAGGCGTCCTGCTAATGTTTTGAGTAGACTTGACTTCCCTGTCCCATTATCGCCAACAATCGCATAGCGTTTGTTTTGTTTAAAAGTAAAATCAATATCAAATAAAGGTTCATCATAACCAATTTCTAAGTGTGATGTTGTGATAACATCTTTACCACCTCTTAATCTGGGTTCAAAACTTGCTTTAAACTCTCGTTTAACAGCTTTCTTTTCATCGATCTTATCCATTCGGTCTAAATACTTTTCTTTGGATTTCGCAAAGGAAGCTTTAGATGCTTTGTGTCTGAATCTTTCAATTAGCTTTTCTAATCGTTGAATCTCTTTTTGTTGGTTTTGATATTTTATATTATGACTGGCTAAGTTTTTTTCTTTTAAACTGAGGTAGTTGGAGTAGTTTGATTCATAGCGTGTTGCTACTTTATCTTCAATCTCAATTACAACAGATACGATACGATCAATAAAGAGTCTATCATGAGTAATGATTATAATTGTTCCATCATAAGATCTTAAATACCCTTCAAGCCATTCTACAGTTGAAATGTCCAAGTGGTTTGTCGGCTCATCTAACAACAATACATCTGGTTTACTTAGAAGTAGCTTAATAAAGCCCATTCTAGTAATCTGACCACCTGAGAAGTTTTGCATGTTGGATTTTAAATCGCTGACCTCAAATCCAAATTGAGTCATTAGTGTATTAATCTCTGTATCTATATTATAACCACCACGTCGCATAAATTCAGTTTGAATTCGATCATACTGGTTGAGTGTTTTTTGATCATGATCTGTCAGCATTCTTTGTTCTATCGCTTCCAGTTCGTCTTGTAGTTTGTATAAATCACTGTAAGCATCTTTTAGATAGTCTTCTACAAGTATCGATTCTTTATCAATATGAATTTGACTTAAAAAACCCAATCGGGTGTTGGCTTTTAGATATACTTCACCAGAATCTAAGCCATCTTCTTTTTTTAGTATGTTGAAAAGAGTTGTCTTCCCAACGCCATTGGCGCCGATCAGAGCAACTTTTTCTTTTTCTTTTACTTGAAAATTTAATCCTTCAAATAGTGATTGAGGCCCAAATGACTTATAGGCATCTTTAACATTAACAATCATTTAATCACCTTGTAATCCTAGTTGTGTCAGTATTGCTTCAGCAGTCTTTTGAGCGATATTCTCAAAATCTGTTTGCCATGCATTTAAGTCATCTGGATGACTCATATAGCCATAAAGTACATCAATAGTATTAATACCACGATTGATGTCTTTACCATAGCTTGTTAATGCTTGGAAATCATCTAAAAGGCCTGCACCTGTAATACGTCCACCTGTTTCTCTAATAATATCATTGTAGTCAAGTCCGGATTCTAATCCTGTTTGAAATACACCCTGCGGATTATTACCATCATAGTATGGTGTTCCTGGAAGTTTTGTCTCTTCTATCAGTTTGCTTGCCATATTAGATGCGAAGCGGCTTGAACTAACATTCGAGTATAAAACAACAACCCCTGTATCCATCAGTGAGCCACTGCTCTCTAAACGCATGTTAACCATGTATTTAGCATTCATTTCGTATGCTTCTTGTACACGGGACTCTTCTCCGAAGTTATTGACTGGATATGTTCCGTTTCTAGACAGTGCTACTCTGACTTTTTTTTCTTCTAATATTTCTTTGACACGTTTTGCCATCTTGAAAGTTTCTTCTGACTCGAGTAGATCATCATAAAAGTGACCATGGTCTATTTGATTGTAATCACCTTCTGTGAGTCTTGATGGATTTAATATGACATCAACCTCATCATTATCTTCAATAGTTCTCACTTCAATAAAAAGATAGTTTTCTTTCAGTAAGGGACTTTCATGATTCTCATTAAATATTTCTTTATCTGATAGCAAACGAATTTCTTTAATCTTGCCATTTCTTTTAGCGCTCATAAAAACATCATCAATCGGTGTTTCTGTTATAAACCTTTTGAATTTAAAGTCTGACAAGATTTCAACTTCGTAGATGCCATCATCCAAGTGCATCACTTCTATACCAACATCTTTATCATTTGAGATTAGGTATGGTTGTTTGTCATCTACAGTTGTTTTACATAAATTATTTAAGAATATTGTGTTTCCTGAAAAAGCATCAATCTTCCCTATTTCGTACTGACTCTGATAAAGAGTTAAACTTTCTCCATAGTAAGTAAAATCGGCTAAATCAATCGTTTCTTGTTTATTATATTCTTTTTGTCTTGATTTGAGTTTCTTGGTTGTTTCTTCAGCATCAAAATCACAAATCTTGTAGTATAAATCTTCTTTTAAATTTAATTTTGTTAAGTACCTATTCGTAAAGAACCCTACAATAAGGAGTGCAAGAATTATAGAAGGAACTACAATCTTGTAGTTCACTTTTAATTTTTTAGGCACAAAGTTAAGCTCGTTCTTCATATTATTCCTAGTAGTCTAAGTTACGTGGTGTTCGAGCAAATGGAATCACATCTCTAATGTTTGTCATTGATGTAATGTACATTAGGAAACGTTCAAAACCAATACCATAACCAGCATGTTTTACGCCACCATAACGTCTTAGATCAAGATACCACTCAAGTCCTTCTTTTGGAATGTCCATTTCAGCCATGCGTTTTTCAAGTAAATCCAAACGTTCTTCACGTTGTGATCCACCCACAAGTTCTCCAACATATGGAACAAGTAAGTCACATGCTGCAACAGTTTCTCCATCGTCGTTGAGTCGCATATAGAATGCTTTAATATCTTTTGGATAATCTGTTAAGAAGACTGGTCCATTTACAACTTTTTCACAAATATAACGTTCGTGTTCTGTTTGTAAATCAATACCCCACTCTACTGGATACTCAAACTCTTCTTTTGATTCTTTTAATAGTTCAATTGCTTCTGTATAAGTCATTTTCTTAAACTCACTTGCTACAATTGCATTCAGTCTTTCAAGTAATGTCTTATCAATACGTTCGTTAAAGAATTTCATTTCTTCTTGTGCATTGACCAATACGTATTCAATACAATATTTAATCATATCTTCAATAAGATCCATGATATCTTCTAAATCTGCAAATGCAATTTCAGGCTCTACCATCCAAAACTCACTTGCATGACGCGGTGTATTGGATTTTTCAGCTCTAAATGTTGGTCCAAATGTATAGATGTCTCTAAATGCTAAAGCAAAGGCTTCAGCATGAAGTTGACCTGATACAGTTAAGTTTGCGTGTCTTCCAAAGAAGTCTTTCTCATAGTTTGAATCTTTACGTGTTGTAACAGTAAATGACTCTCCTGCACCTTCTGCATCGTTTCCTGTAATGATTGGTGTATGCACGTTTACAAAACCTTGGTTTTGGAAGAATTCGTGAATTGCCATTGTTAGAACAGAACGCACTCTAAATGTTGCTAAAAATGAGTTTGTGCGAGGTCTTAAGTGTGAAATCTCTCTTAAGTACTCATAACTGTGTCGTTTCTTTTGTAGTGGGTAATCACTGTCACATGATCCTTCCAATTCTACTTCGGTTACTAAGATTTCAAACGGTTGTCTGCCATCAGGTGTTAAGACAAATTGACCTGTAATTGTGAGTGCAGTTCCATTAGCATATTTACCTATTTCTAAATAATTTTCTAATGAAGCTTCATATACACACTGAGCATTTCTAAAATAAGTTCCGTCATTAATTTCAATGAAACCTACGTTTTTACCTTGTCTGTTTGTGCGTACCCATCCTTGTAGTTGAATATATTCAACTGCATCAACTTCAACCTCACTACCATATGAAACTAGGTCATATAGTTCTCTTACTGTCATAAATGAAATCATAATAAACTCTCCTCTTTTTTATCTAAAGTTGTTTGCTTGGAAAATAAGCTCTTGGATTGTTGAGACGACGTCTACAGATTTAATTGCGACATTCTTTGGAACTTGAATGTGTTCACTAGAAAAGTCTACAATACCTACAATCCCAAGATCAACCAAACGATCAACCGTTTCTTGTATATTTTGTGATACCGTCACGATTGCAATACGGCAACCTTCTGGAATCATTTCTTCTATCTCACTCATATGATATATTGGAATATCACTTGCAAGACCTGTTTTCTTTGGATCAATGTCGAAGGCACAAACTATTTCACCGACAACATGATTCCATCTATTATAGTTTAGAATCGCACGGCCTAAGTTACCGGCACCAACTAAAACAATTTTCTCATCAAAATTAACTCCTAATAATTCATCAAATGTATCAATTAGATCGTTAACTTCATATCCATAACCTTGTTTACCCATTGAGCCCACAAAGCTAAAATCTCTTCTTATAGTTGTTGATTCTATGTCAACAAATAATGATAATTCTCTTGATAAAATGCGTTCAACACCCATACTTTGAAGCTTACGTAAAGCCTTTAAATAAACGGGATATCGTTGCATCGTTGCCTTTGGCACTTTTAATTTTGTACTCATAATATCACCACCTTTTTAATCATATCACAGTTTACTTTTTTTATAAATGTGAAATAATTAATTAGATGGTAGTGACATGTTAGAAAGTGCACTAATTTCACAAGTGGACGTAATACCCTCTTTTATATATTCTTCAGCTGCAAGACCAATCATCGCTGCTTGATCCATACATGCCCATAAAGGTGGGATTAAAACCTGTGTATCTTTAAGCTCTAAAGCATTTACTCTTTCTCTTAGTTCAGAGTTTGCAGCAACACCACCTGCTAAAACAAATGTTTTAACTTCGATATTATCCAGTGCTAAATAGACGCGCTTCATCAACTCATCGACTGCAGCATGTTGAAATGCATAGGCTAAGTCTTCAATGATAAGTTCATTTCCTAAACGCTCCTCACGTAACATGAGTTGTCTGACTGCAGACTTGAGTCCTGAGAATGAAAAGTTATAAGGATTTTCTACATTGACCTTAGGTAAGATATAGTTTTTCTTCCCCTTTTTGGCAAGTTTATCAATGATAGGTCCACCAGGATATGATAATTCCATTTGTCTTGCTACCTTATCATAAGCTTCACCTACTGCATCATCAAGTGTTTGACCCAGTTTTTCAAATTGAAATTCTGATCGCATATAGACAAGTTCTGTATGACCACCTGATACTACCAGTGCTAGAAGTGGATAAGTAAGTTCTCCTACAAGTTTATTAGCATAGATATGCCCTGTAATATGGTGAACAGGAATTAGTGGCTTATCTAAAGCAAAAGCCAGTGTTTTAGCTGCCATAACACCTACATGTAATGAACCGATGAGTCCTGGACCTTGTGTTACCGCGACATAATCTATATCATCTAATTTTACATTTGCTTTTTCAATTGCATCTTTTATTACAAGATTAATATTTTCTAAGTGTAGTCTTGAAGCAACTTCAGGAAAAACACCCCCGTATTCTTTATGAATCTCTATTTGTGTTGAAACGGAGTTGGAAAGTACTTGTCCATCTTTTACAAAAGAGACGGATGTCTCATCACAACTTGTTTCTATCGCACATATTAACATTACTTCACCTCCAATTTCATCAGTACAGCATGTCGATCTCTACCGTAATAGTTTCTTCTTAAATTAATATATTCAAAACCAAAATTTTCATAAAAGTTGATTACTGAACGTTTATTAACATCAACCTCTAATACCATGGATTCAACACCTTCATCTTTAAGCTCACTTATGACATAAGATAAAAGTTTAGCGCCAACTTTTTGTTTTTGATAAGTTCTTTTTACAGCAATTTGAATTAAGTCACTTGTGTCACTCATATATTTCGCAATCACAAAGCCTACAATCTCATTATCTTCTTTATAAACATAGGCCCTTGTATTCAAATCTAATAATTCAAACCTGTAGTGTAGATCTGTCCAGTTTGATTTGAGAACTTCTTGGTCTATTTCATAAACAAAAGGAATGTTATCTATTGTCATCTTTTCAATCATATTAGTACCTTGGGCTGAGTGTATCGATGTTTTCTACTGGTTTCCAGACTTTTTCTACATCCAGTATATTTTGAATTACATCTACTTCTGTTTCTTCTAAACCTAAAAGTGCAACATCGCCATAGAATGTACTTTTGATATCTTTTAAATCATCTAATTGATAGATTTTTTCATCTGTAAGTATCATATCTTTGACGTATGCTCCAAAAACGCGTTTGCTTCTAGCATCTAATAATACAAAACCTTCGTTTTGTCCAATGATTGATAGTAGTGTATTGACTGTAAATACCTCAATGTCTTGTGTTAAAGCAAATACTTTTACAAAGGCTAAGGCAATTCTTAAACCGGTATAACTACCCGGTCCATCTGTTACGACAACACGTTTGATATCCTTTTTATTAATGGATGCCGCTTCAAGCACATCTTGTATATAGGATAATAAGTATTCTGATTGTTTTTGTTTCATTTCATCTTGTTTCTTTGCTAGAATGGTATCACCTTTTGCGATACCGACTGCTAAGTATTTGTGGGATGTATCTACGAGTAAAGTTATCATAATGTATCTCCTGTAATTTTAATTTCTCTTTGTGTATCAGAAATATATTGAATTTCTACAATATAATCAGGATTTAAATCATCAATAAACTCACTCCACTCAATAACAATCACTGCATCATCACCCATTAGATCATATAGTGCCAGTGGATCTGAATCCATATTCTCTAAACGATAAGCGTCTATATGCTTAAGTTGTCTTGTACCTTCATATTCTTTGAGTAGTGTAAAAGTAGGACTGGTTATAGGCTCTTCAATTTCTAAGCCTTTAGCAATCCCTTTAGTGAATGCTGTTTTACCTGCACCCAAGTCTCCTTTAAGTGCAATCAGTACATCACCTTCAATTGATTCTATTAATTTTTGTCCTAAGTTCATTGTTTCTTCGACAGAATTTGTTATTGTTGTTTGTTTCATCTTATCACCGTTGTTACATTATATCATATTTGAGTATTTCTTTAATAGTATAGTATTTGATTTGTTTCACAACTTATCAATTTCAATAAAAAAGACTCCTTACGGAGTCGGTTTACCCGGCGATGGGCGCGGTTCACT
>CAYPHX010000029.1:0-15807 GCA_964410635.1 uncultured Erysipelothrix sp.
ACAATCGGAGAAGGATTGGCTGTTGTTCCAAGTGAAGGTGTTGTTAAAGCACCATTTGATGGAACAATTACAGTTATGTTCCCAACAAAGCATGCTGTTGGTTTGGTATCAGATAATGGCATGGAAGTATTAATCCATGTTGGTATGGACACTGTCAAACTTGATGGCCTTCATTTCGAAAGCTTTGTTGAACAAGGTCAAAAAGTTAAAAAGGGTGATGTACTCTTAAACTTTGATATTCAAGCAATCACTGATAAAGGCTATAGTTTAGAAACACCCATCATTATTACAAATAAAGATGATTACCTAGATATATTACCTGTCGATGATACAGAAATAGATTACGGAGAAATTCTAATCAGAACTGTTATTAGATAATTAAACAAAACCAAGATGCAAAATCTTGGTTTTTTTACGGACTTCTAAATATCATGATATAATAAGGATAGATGAGGTGCAGTATGAAATTCTTTACAAGTAAGCAAATAAAGCGATTTAATGATCTTGATTATAATATATTTAATTTTGTAACAAGCAATCCAGAAAAGGTACCTTATATGACAATTCGAGAGTTGGCTGAAGAGGCGCATGTTTCAACTGCATCAATCACCCGATTCTGTCAGAAGTTAGACTGTGAAGGATTTACTGAGTTTAAATTAAAGTTTAAACTACAAAAAGACCAAACAAGGCAAGTGTCCTTTTCAAATAATATTAGTAATGTAGAATCCTTTCTCTTAAGAATGAAAGAAGCAAGCTATGAAGCAGATATTCTAAAGCTGGCAAATGTCTTAGCTGAATCAAAATCCTTGGTTTTTGTTGGATTGGGAAACTCAGGAGTTATGGCAAGTTATGCCGCAAGATACTTCTCTTCTGCAGGAAAGTTTGCACTATCAATTGAAAATCCAATGTATGTCATTGATATAGCGGATCAAGTTGGTACAGCAATCGTCTTTCTATCGGTTGAAGGAGAACTTTCAAGAGATATCGAAACACTCGCAAAACTTAAATCAACAAGTAATACCATCGTTTCTATTACGAATAGTAAGAATAGCACACTCGCAAAACTCTCTGACTATAACCTAGCAACACATGTCATAAGAGAAGAGAACAGAGACAATCACTCCTTGATAAAAGTAGATATTACAACTCAAGTTCCGGTGATGCTATTAATTGAAACGCTCGCAAAAGAAGTTCATGATATTATAGAAAAGAAGAAATGACCGATACAGGTTGTTTCTTTTTTGTAACACGGTACATAATGTTGTAACAAATGATAAAAGATAAGGCTTTCATGTATTCCACACAAAAGTATTTTATAATAGAGTTAAGAAAGTGAGGATATATCATATGAGAAAAAAAATAAAGATCGTAACAATTGGTGGTGGGAGTAGTTATACCCCTGAATTAATTGAAGGTTTTATTAAAAGGCAGGATAAACTACCAATCAAAGAGCTATGGCTAGTTGATATTGAAGAAGGTAAAGAAAAACTAGAGATTGTAGGTGCAATGGCACAACGCATGGTTAAAGCGGCAGGTTTAGATTGGGAAGTTCACCTTACACTGGACAGAAAAGAAGCGCTAAAAGATGCTGACTTTGTTTCTACACAATTTAGAGTAGGGCTTTTAGATGCAAGAATTAAAGATGAGCGCATCCCACTCAGCCATGGCGCTATGGGTCAAGAAACAAATGGAGCCGGGGGAATGTTTAAGGCATTTAGAACAATTCCAGTTATCCTTGATATTGTTGAAGATATGAAAGAACTATGTCCCAATGCATGGCTTGTAAATTTTACAAACCCAGCAGGTATGGTTACTGAAGCAGTAATGCGTTATGGAAACTGGGACAAAGTAGTTGGACTATGTAATGTTCCAATCATGTGCCGTAAGATTGCGGCAGGTGGTTTAGATACTGAAGAAGATGAACTCACATTTAAGTTTGCTGGATTAAATCACTTTCACTGGCATAAAGTATGGGACAAAGAAGGTACCGAACAAACACAACATATTCTAGACTCAGTCTATGGAACAGAAGAAGGCATGGGTAAAGCTTTAAGCAATATCATGAAACATCGCTTCACTAAAAAAGATGAAGATGCAGAAGCAATGAATAACTCCGGTGTTAAGAATATTCCTATGATTTCATTCTTACGCGATCAAGTAAAGGACTTAGATGGTATTCCATGTATGTATCACCGTTACTACTACATTACAAGTGATATGTTGAAAGAAGAACTAGAAGCATACAAAGAAGGTAAGACACGTGCAGAAGAAGTAAAACGTACTGAAGCAAGATTGTTTGAACTATATAAAGATCCTAACTTAGACTATAAACCAGAAGAATTAGGTCAACGTGGTGGAACATACTACTCAGATGCAGCTTGTGAACTCATCTCGGCAATTCATAATGACTCAAAAGTCGAAATGGTTGTTTCCACAAGAAACAATGGTGCTATACCTGATTTACCAGCGGATACTGTTGTCGAAGTCAATGCTATAATCCGTTCAAGTGGTCCACAAGCAATCTCATGGGGACATTTCCCAGATTCACAACGTGGAGAACTTCAACTCATGAAAGCAATGGAACTTACTACAATTGAAGCTGCTGTTACAGGAGACTATGGAAAAGCACTACAAGCCTTTACCATTAACCCACTTGTACCAAGCGGTTCAACAGCAAAAGCAATCTTAGATGAGATGCTTGTTGCACATAAGAAACACTTACCACAATTTAAGAATAAAATAGAAGAATTAGAAGGAGAATTATAATGTCATTTCCAAAAGAATTTTTATGGGGTGGCGCAACTGCAGCCAACCAATTAGAAGGTGCTTACAATGTTGATGGACGCGGTCTTGCGAATGTTGATGTTATTCCACATGGTAAAGATAGATGGAAAGTAGCGCTAGGACAAAAAGTAGTCACAGGTTTTGAAGATGGATACCACTACCCTGCTCAAGAAGGAATCCGATTCTATGAAAACTATAAAGAGGATATTGCTCTTTTTGCAGAAATGGGATTCAAAACATTTAGAATGTCAATCGCATGGACAAGAATCTATCCCAATGGTGATGAAGATAAGCCAAATGAAAAAGGACTACAGTTTTACGAAGATGTATTCAAAGAGCTCAAAAAATATAATATTGAACCTTTAGTTACAATTACGCACTTCGACCACCCTATGCATTTAACTGAAAAATATGGCGGTTGGAAAAATAGAAAAGTTGTAGATTTATATGAGAAGCTTGTAAGAACCTTATTCACACGATATAAAGGTTATGTAAAATATTGGCTAACATTTAATGAAATCAATGTTATCCTTATGGCACCATTCATGGGAGCAGGATTTGTTTCGGATGGTGAAGAATCACTCTACCAAGCGATTCACCATGAACTGGTCGCATCAGCACTTGCTACAAAGATTGCTAAAGAGATTGATCCATCGATGCAAATTGGTTGTATGATTAATGCAGGAGCTACCTATCCAAACACACCCAATCCAAAAGATGTTTGGGCAGCAATTGAAGCGGATAGAAAAAGCTATTTCTTCTCTGATGTACAATCACGTGGAGAATATCCAAGCTACATGTTAAAGAAATTTGAACGAGAAAATATTAATATCGTCATGGAAGATGGAGATTTAGAACTACTTAAAGAAAACACAGTAGACTTTATCTCATTCTCATACTACTCAAGTCGTGTTACTTCTGTAGATCCAAATGTAGAACGTACTTCAGGAAACATCATGGGTGGCGTTAAGAATCCATACTTAGAGGAAAGTGAGTGGGGGTGGCAAATTGATCCACTTGGCTTTAGAATTACAATCAATGCAATCTATGATCGATACCAAAAACCACTCTTCGTTGTTGAAAATGGCTTGGGGGCAATTGATAAGGTTGAAGAAGATGGATCTATCAATGACGACTATCGTATAGATTACTTAAGACAACACATTAAGGCGATGGATGATGCAATCAACATAGATGGTGTAGACATGTTAGGTTATACAACATGGGGTCCTATTGACCTTGTTTCAGCTAGTACAGGTGAAATGAGTAAGCGTTACGGATTTATTTATGTTGACCGTAATGATGATGGAACCGGTACATTTAAACGTAGTAAGAAAAAATCATTTAACTGGTACAAAAAAGTAATCAGTTCAAACGGAAAAGATTTAGATTAATAAAAAAGACAGCTTCGACTGTCTTTTGCAATTTCCTTTCATATTCAACTAATAAAGCTTATAATAGATACTATGAAAAGAAAAAGAATTAAGAAAAAGACCTTGAACGATGCAGAAAGATTTCTAAAAAGAAATGTAAAGAATAAATCTGTTCAAGTAGTATTGGTAGCCTTATTGGGAGTAGGATTCTACTTCTACAATGATGTATACCTCAACTCAATATCCAGCTCACACTTTGTAGAAAACAACTACAATAAAGTCACTTGTGTTGATGGGGACACATTCAAACTTGATGGTGTTACAATGCGTATGCTTGCAATTGATACACCCGAGACAGTGAAACCCAATACACCAGTACAACCTTTTGGAAAAGAAGCAAGTAGCTTTACTTGTGATGCGATTACCAAAGCAAAGAACGTTGAAATTAAACAAGACAAAGGTAATGAAAAAGATCGTTACGATAGAGAACTTGTTTGGGTATTAGTAGATGGAGAACTACTTCAAGAAAAGATTATTGAAGAAGGCCTTGGTGAAATCAAGTATGTTCAAAAGAAAACAGTAGATAAGAAATATCTATCTGATTTAAATAAAGCCCAAGAAAAGGCACAAAATGAAAAGAAAGGTATTTGGAGTCAAAATTAGACATAGCGTATTGCTATGTTTTTTTGTCCCTTTTAATCATAATCATGCTACAATGAAATCAAGAAAAGGGTGAGATAATGGAACAAGATAAGAAAAGTCTAATACAAATATTTATTTATATTTTTATGACCATTGCAGCCCTGATTACTTTTTTCCTAATCATCAATGACTTAAATCGATTCGGACGCTTCATTAAAACGAGTATCAACATAGTCGCTCCTTTACTCATCGGGTTTTCGATTGCCTATGTTATCAACAAACCCTACAGTTATCTAAGAACAAAATTCAAGTTCAACAAAACACTCAGTATTGTACTGAGCTATCTTGGGTTTTTAACCCTTCTCGTATTGTTTTTCACATTGGTCATTCCACAACTCATTAATTCTGTCAGTTCAATCGCCTCAAATCTTCCCGGTTATATTACAGAACTTACAGATGCTTTGACAAAACTCAGTGTAAAACTTGGTGTCAGTGAACAAATGGTTGAAATAGCCACTAAATCCAGTACTCAAATAGTAGAATACATCTTAAAGACCCTTACATCCTTTTTACCAAAGCTTACAAGTCTAATTGGAGCAATATTTACAGGGTTTACCGATTTTTTCTTGTCACTGATTCTATCGATCTATATGCTTATAGAAAAAGATAAATTAATTCAAGGCGCCCATAAGTTTCAACGTGCGATCTTTAAACCAAAACAAAGTGCTTTTATTGAAGAGTTATTCAGACGTGCAGATAAAATGTTTGGTGGTTTTTTAGTGGGACAATTGTTAGATAGTTCAATCGTAGCTTCTATTAATCTTGTGATGATGTTGATCTTTGATATTCCATATGCATTTTTAATTGCTGTAATCATCCTATTTACAAATGTAATTCCATTTTTTGGAACGACTATCGGTATGGTTCCTTCAGTTATATTGGTGCTCTTTGTTTCAGTTGATAAGGCAATCATCTACTTAATCATTGCCCTTGTCATCCAGCAGATTGATGGAAATTATATTGGACCAAAAATACTGGGTGATTCTTTAGGTATATCACCATTTTGGGTGCTGTTTGCGCTGCTTGTATTTGGAAATTTATTTGGCTTTTTGGGTTTACTGCTAGGTGTACCTTCCTTTGCCCTTTTTGTTTCATTTTTTAAAGATTGGATTGAAAGTAAAGAGTAGTTCTACTCTTTTTTTATATTATTAGCTAACAGTGTGAGACAATTGACATAAGGAATTGTTTTTAGTACGATTAATAAGACTCAACTTTTTCAAGGAGGTAAGCCATGGACAGAATGGAACTCGCAAAACAGTTTATCCAATACTCACATAAGTTTAGAAAACAAACATTTCAAAGAGAATTTGATGAAGTGATGAAAGGTGAGCTTTTCGTAATCTTCTATGTTTTATATAAGAAAGAAGGCGTATCGGCCAAAAAAATTAAAGAGAAGATGGATGTATCATCCGCAAGGGTTGCCGCAATCCTAAAGAATTTAGAGAAAAAAGAACTCATTGAGCGTATTGAGAACCCTGAAGATAGACGGATGATCAAAGTGAATTTAACGCAAAAAGGAATTGAACTCGCTAAAGAAACACAAGAAGATGTTTTAAAGCACGTATTGAGTATGTTAGATTACCTTGGCCAAGAAGATTCAGAACATCTGATTCGTATCATGTCACGACTCACATCAATGATGGACGAAAGATAGAGGTTAACTATGATTAAATTATTTAAAAAATTAAAGAAAAGAGAATGGTTACTGATAGGACTTAGTCTTATATTTGTAGTAATTCAGGTGTTCTTAGATTTAAAACTACCAGATTATATGGCAGAAGTAACACGCCTTGTACAAACACCAGGAAGTACAGTTATGGACGTTGTGAAGCAAGGTGGACTCATGCTGTCAGTTGTATTAGGAAGTGTGATCACATCAGTCATTGTTGGCTTCTTTGCGGCACGTGTCGCATCAAGCTTTGGTGCCAACTTAAGACAATCAATATTTGATCAAGTAGAAGCATTCTCCATGGAGGAGATGAGCCGTTTCTCCACATCAAGTTTAATTACTAGAACAACAAATGATGTATCACAAGTACAAATGATAATCACATTAGGATTACAAGTGATGATGAAAGCTCCAATTATGGCTGTTTGGGCTGTAATGAAGATTTATGGAAAAGGGATTGAATGGTCAATGGCAACACTGGGAGCCGTATTAATTATCTTAGTTGTTGTTGGGATTGCGATGATTGCAGTCATGCCAAAATTCAAGAAAATGCAAGTATTGACTGATAATATCAACAGAGTCGCAAGGGAAAGCTTAACTGGACTAAAAGTTATTCGTGCATATAATGCAGAAGACTACCAAGATGAGAAGTTTGAAGTAGTAAACGATGAGCTTACACAAACACAACTCTTCACATCTCGATCCATGGCGATGATGATGCCTTTTATTAACCTTGTAATGAGTGGTGTAACCTTGGTTATTTATTGGATAGGGGCAGTTCTAATTAATGAAGCGATGCCACTGGACAAACTAACACTCTTCTCCGATATGGTTGTATTTTCGTCCTACGCAATGCAGGTCATCATGGCATTCATGTTATTGGTGATGATATTTGTAATCTTACCAAGAGCCAGCGTTGCTGCAGCTAGAATTAGAGAAGTATTAGATCAAGAAGTTCTAATTCAAGGTGGTAATATTACTAAAGGCTTACCTAATTTAGAAGGACATGTAGAATTTAAAAATGTAAGTTTCAAATATCCAGAGGCAAAAGACTATATCCTAAAAGATATTTCATTTGAAGTGAAAAAAGGAGAAACTGTTGCCTTTATCGGATCAACAGGATCAGGTAAAAGTACACTGATTAACCTTGTTCCTAGATTCTTTGATGCGACTGTCGGTGAAGTACTGATTAATGGTATCAATGTTAAAGACTACAGTCTTAAAGCACTTTATAATAAGCTAGGCTATGTACCACAAACTTCAGTCCTCTTTAGTGGAACTGTAGAATCAAACGTTGCATATGGTCAAGGAAAAGAGGAAATCACAAGAGAAGAAGTCAAAAAAGCAGTGGAGATCGCTCAAGGTAAAGACTTTGTTGAAGCAATGGAAGACCAATATGAAGGCGAAATTGCTCGTGGTGGACAGAATATATCTGGTGGTCAAAAACAGAGACTATCAATTGCTAGAGCCATTGCTCACAAGCCAGAGATTTATATCTTTGATGATAGTTTCTCAGCACTAGATTATAAAACAGATAGGGTATTGCGCTCTGCCTTGAAACAAGAAACAAAAGGTATTACATCAATGATAGTAGCCCAAAGAATTGGTACAATTATTGATGCCGATCAAATAGTTGTCCTTGATAGCGGTCGAATGGTTGGTAAAGGGACCCATGAGGAGCTCTTGAAAACCTGTTCTGTCTATCAAGAGATTGCAAGATCACAGTTTAGTGAAAAGGAGTTGGTAGCATGAGTCGAAGAAAATACGAAAAACCAAAAGACTTCAAAAAGACTTATGGCGAACTCATTAACTACATAAGACAATATATTCCCATCATTGTGATGGTACTGATCTTTTCATCTATAGCATCCTTACTTCAAGTTATGGGACCAGATAAATTAAAAGATTTAACAAATGAGATTGCTAAGGGCTTGCCAATGATGGTTCAAGGTAAACCTGTTATTAATGCAATCGATATGACAGCTGTAAAAAATATCGTTATGATTCTTGTTGGATTTTATGCAACATCAACCCTACTGAACTTTATCAAAAGTTTCATTATGGCCAATGTTACACAAAAAATTTCCAAGAAAATGCGAACAGAGATTATTCATAAAATAAATAAACTTCCAATTAAATATTTTGATAAAGTGAGTTATGGAGATGTCTTAAGTCGCATTACGAATGATGTTGATACAATAGGTCAAACAATGAACCAAAGTATTACTAACCTTGTTAATGCGATAACCATGTTTGTTGGTACATTAATTATGATGTTCTATACCTCATGGATTCTAGCTTTAACTGCTGTAGGAACAACAGTATTTGGTTTCTTTATTATGGTATTTATTATGATGAGATCACAAAAGTACTTTGTCATGCAACAAAAGAGTCTTGGAGAACTGAACGGTCATATTGAAGAAAGTTACTCAGGACATAATGTAATTAAAGCTTACAACGGTGGAGAAAAAGTTAAAGAAACTTTTAACAGTATCAATACTGAGTTAAGACAAAGTGCTTGGAAAGCACAATTCCTATCAGGACTTATGCAACCAATTATGCAGTTCATAGGTAACTTCGGATATGTTGCTGTTTCGATTGTAGGATCTGCACTTGTTATTAAAGGTGAGATTAGCTTTGGTGTTATTGTTGCTTTTATGACATATATTAGACTCTTTACACAACCCTTAGCGCAAATAGCACAGTCACTCAATACACTTCAAAGTACTGCAGCTGCCGGGGAACGTGTATTTGAATTCTTAAATGAAGAAGAAGAGCTTGATGAATCCAAATTAACTACAAGACTGAAAAAAGTAAAAGGTGATGTCGCATTTAATAATATTACATTTGGTTATGATTCAAGTAAACCCGTCATCAAAAACTTCACTGACTCTGTAAAACAGGGTGAGAAAGTTGCGATTGTTGGTCCAACTGGTGCAGGTAAAACAACACTGGTCAATCTGTTGATGCGTTTCTATGATGTTGATTCAGGAAATATTACCATTGATGGAATTAATACAAAAGAAGTTCCAAGAGAAGATGTTCGCTCTAAATTCTCCATGGTGTTACAAGACACTTGGATATTTGATGGCAGTATCAAAGAGAATATTCGATTTAATCAAGAAGACATTACAGATGAACAGATTGAAGCTGCTTGTGTGACTGCAGGATTAGACCATTACATTAATACCTTACCAAAAGGTTATGACACAATCCTAAGTGAACAAGAAGGTTTATCCGATGGTCAAAGACAACTGATCACAATCGCTCGTGCAATAATTCAAGATGCTCCGATTTTGATTTTAGATGAAGCAACTTCATCAGTTGATACAAGAACAGAAAGACTGATTCAAGATGCCATGGATAACTTAACACAAGGACGTACCTCATTTGTTATTGCGCACCGCTTATCAACGATAAAAAACGCTGATAAGATCTTAGTAATGAGAGATGGAGAAATTGTTGAAAAAGGAAACCATGATACATTGATATCAAGAAATGGATTCTATGCTGAGCTATATAACGCTCAATTTGAACTAACATAAAAAAACAAGAGCTTAGATAGATATATGTCTAAGCTCTTATTCTATATCACAAACTTCGCCTGATCCCAAAACTTCAGGGGCTGTATCTGAATTGAATGCAGTACAACCTGTTAAAATCACGAGTAAAGCGATAGTAATTAATTTACGGTACATAAGTTCCTCATTTCTAAGTATCATAAGTATAACAAAGATAAGCCATAATAAAATGAAATTTTAATGAAGTCAGAATGATGCGTTCTTGACAATATTTAATGGTCATGTAAAATATAGTTAGCACTCAATCGATGAGACTGCTAAGAGGAGGTAATATGAGAAAGAAACAATTTAAAGCAGAATCGAAAAGACTCTTAGATTTAATGATTAACTCAATCTATACAAATAAAGAGATCTTTTTAAGAGAACTGATATCAAACGCTAGTGATGCAGAAGACAAGCTGTATTATAAAGCACTCACGGACACATCACTCAATATTGATCGAGATGATTTTAAAATTGAAGTTATTCTTGATAAAACCAATAGAACACTAACAATCAAAGACAATGGTATTGGGATGAATAAAAGGGAGTTAGAAACTTACTTAGGAACCATCGCAAAATCTGATTCATTCGACTTCAAGAATGTTGAAGAAGAACCAGAAGTAGATATTATTGGACAATTTGGAGTTGGTTTCTATTCAGCCTTCATGGTGGCGGATAAGATTGAAGTTATTTCTAGATCCTATCTTGAGGATACTGCATCAATCTTTACTTCAAGTGGTATCGAAGGTTATACAATAGATGAGAGTACACGCGATTCGCATGGTACCACAATCATCGCACATATTAAAGAAAATACGGATGATGTAAACTATGACATCTACCTTGAACGCTATCATATTGAAAATCTAATTAAACGCTATTCAGATTATATTAGATATCCAATCATTCTAACTTCTACAGTTGAAGAAGATATTGGTGAACTAAAAAAAGGTGAGCTCAAGGTAGAAACAGTGAACTCAATGATTCCGCTATGGAAACGCTCAAAACAAGATTTAAACGAAGAAGATTTAAACACATTCTATAAGAGTAAGTTTGCTGACTTTGAAAATCCACTAAAGAGTATCCATATGCATGTAGAAGGAATGACTACATTTGATGCCTTGATGTTTATTCCGACACATGTACCAATGAACTTCTATTCAGCACAGTATGAGGTGGGTCTAGAGTTATACAGTCGTGGTGTCTTTATTATGGAACATAATAAAGCCTTACTGCCAGATTACTTCAGATTTGTAAAAGGACTGGTTGATTCTTCAGACTTAAATCTAAATATTTCCCGAGAAATATTACAGGATGATCCAAAGTTACGAAACATAGCCAGCCGTATAGAAAGAAAAATTCAGTCAGAACTTGAACTCATGTTAAGAAATGATAGAGAAAACTATGAAACGTTCTGGAATAATTTTGGACTTTCTATAAAATATGGAGTCTATGATAACTTTGGTATGAACAAAGACAAACTCCAAGATTTATTAATGTTCCACTCTTCAAAAGAAAACAAACTCGTTACTTTAAAAGAGTATGTAGAGAATATGAAGGAAGATCAAAAAGAAATTTATTATGTATCGGGAGAGTCAATCTCAAAACTAGAGAAGTTGCCTCAAACTGAATATGTTCTAAGTAAAGGTTTTGAAATTCTTTATTTAACAGATGAGATTGATGAGTTTGCATTACAAGTACTGCATAGCTACGATGAGAAACATTTCAAAAACATCTCACAAGGTGATTTAGACCTCATGGATGAATCCCAAAAAGAAGACTTAAAGGAGAAAGAAACAGAAGCGGAAGACCTCCTTACAAGTCTAAAAGAAAGTCTAAAAGACAAAGTGTCTGATGTACGACTCTCATCAAGATTGGTGACACATCCTGTTGTTTTAGTCAGTGATGATGGATTATCATTTGAAATGGAAAAAGTACTCGCCCAACTTCAAGAAGAAGGCGAAGCACCTAAAGCAACAAGAATTTTAGAAATTAACCCTAAACATGAACTCTTAGATTCACTTCAAAGAATTTATGACAACAATCCTGAAAGTTTAAGTCAATATGCAGACTTACTATTTGATCAAGCTTCTTTAATTGAAGGTTATCCGATAGAAGATCCTGTGCAATTTTCACAGAATATGGCAAACTTGATGATTGAAGTATCAAAACTTAAGTAATTTAGTGAAGTCTCCTAATAAATTTAGGAGACTTTTCTTATAAAATAATTGATGTAGTAACCACTATGTGTTAACCTAGTTATAGATACTAGATAAGGAGTCTTAAAATGAAAGAAAAAATTGCGATAGTTGTTGATTCAGGAAGTGATGTGAATCAAACACTAAGAGAGAAATATAATATTTTAAGCTTGCCATTACGCATACAAATTGATGATAAAGAATATACAGATGGAGTAGACATCACACGTGAGGAATTATTCTCACAAATTGATAATGCACTTGTAACAACAAGCTTACCTTCAGGCGAAGATATTATTGAAACATTTGAAGCACTCAAAGAGAATGGAACAACACATGTCATTGTTGTTGCTATTTCTTCAGGACTTAGTGGAACCTATAATGTCATTGCTAATTTAACGAAAGACATTGAAGGTTTAGAATTCTTTGTTTTAGATACAAAGAATATTTCTTTAGCGAGTGGCTATCTAGGAATTGAGGCATCTAAAATGCGCGATGAAGGAAAATCATTCAAAGAAATTACGACATCACTCAATGACAAACTAGAACAATCTAAAGTTTTCTTTACAGTAGGTACTTTGGACTACTTAGTTAGAGGTGGCCGTATTGGACTGGTTGCTGGAACAGTTGCCAACGTACTGAATATTAAGCCAATCATTTCTTGCAACGAAGAAGGAATCTATCATACAATCAGCAAGGTACGTGGTTATAAACGTGTCATTAAGAAAATGATTGATGCAGCGTATGACTTTGTCAAAGACTCAGATGACTACGCTGTCACATTATTAAATGCAGATACTCAAGAAGATATGGATGAAATATTGAAGTATGCAAATTCTGTCTTCAATAAACCTGTTGATGTATCTTACATCACACCGGCTCTTGCCATTCATACCGGGCCTGAAGCGCTGGGTATTGCAGTATATAAGAATAAATAAAAAAGAGCCCTAAGGCCCTTTAGACATCATCATGTGATATTCAAGTCATCATGGTGATGTTTTTTTATGGTAAGATTTTACCGCTTGCTTTATAAAGTGTATACCACTCAACATTTGTAAGGGTAACATCCTTAGCTTTAGCGACTTCTTCAATTCGACTGGGAGTCATACTTCCAGATACAACTTGAATGTTTGCAGGATGTCTTAAAATCCAAGCTGCAGCAATGGTACTCTTTGTAACACCATAATTATTTGCGATAGTTTCCAAAGCTTCATTAAGTTCTGGATAATCAGGATTATCAATGAATGGTCCTTCAATAAATCCATGTTGGAAAGGACTCCATGCCTGTAGTTTGATATCATTCATCATACTATATTCTAAAATACCATTAGCACGAATTTGTGCAGCTTCAGAATTTAAGTTAACGTTGATACCTTCATCTACAATGATACTGTGCATGAGACTGAATTGAACTTGGTTATACTCAATTGGGAAACTACTATATTTTTGTAGTAAATCGATTTGGAAATTGTTGAAGTTTGAAACGCCAAAACCTCTTACTTTTCCACTTGCATGAAGATCGGAAAATGCACGCGCAACTTCAGTGACTTCCATCAGTGCATCGGGTCTGTGTAAAAGTAGGACATCCAAGTAAGTCATTTGAAGTCTTTCAAGAATTCTGTCCACAGAATCTATAATATGATCATAACTTAGATCATAAATACCCAACTCAGGTCGTATAGATACCTTTGATTGAATATAAATATCTTCTCTTGAAATATCAAGCTCCTTAAAAGCTTTACCAAATACAATTTCACTCTCACCACGACCATAAATATCAGCATGATCAAATACCTTGATCCCTGCATCCCATGCGGTTTGAATTATGGTCACAGCTTCCTTGTGATTTTTGGATGCTAGACGCATACAACCTAAAACAATCTTTTCGTTTTTAATTGACATAAAATAACCTCCTATTCCAAGTATAACCCTTTAAAGGCATGATACACAAGGGAATAAAAAATGTCTTAGAAATCACTTAAATATTAAAGATTTTGAAGTATTAAAATGACCTACAATATGAAAGAAAATCAACGATAATATACGGTACTAAAACTGGCACAAAAATTAAAATGAACCGAATTCAAATGTTATTGAAAATCCTGTGAAATCAACAAAAGCACAATGCACTGTGTGATATTTTTAACTTAATTAATTTAGTCGTCGAGTAAAGTGACACCGAGTTAATCAATAGAGACAGGAGATGGAAATTAAATGAGAGTCGCACTTTTAGATAATGAACAAAATGCAATAATGGCCCTAACAGACCTACTGGAAGAAAAAGAAGATATTGAAATTGTGGGGAAGTACACATGCTTAAATGACCTAATGCAGGATCTGGTTTCACTCAAACCAGATCTATTATTCTTAGCCATTGAGATTGGTTCAGACAATGGGCTTGAAGCCATGAAGGATATTAGACGATTGGTACCAAACATACGAATTGTAATTGCATCAGCATATGCTCAGCATGCTCTAAGGGCATTTGAAGAAGGTGCAATAGATTATCTTTTAAAGCCAATATCTGAAAAGAGATTAAACATGGCCTTAGATAAAGTAAGAGAATTGATGCATATTGCAGTTGAAAGAGATAAAGCCCTCTCTATTAAAACAATGGGTTCCTTTCATTTAGCACTAGAAGATGGATATATAATCCAATGGCGTACCCGAAAAGCAAAAGAACTCTTTGTCTACTTATGGTTAAACTCTGATATCAGTGTCAGTAGAGATGTTTTAATTGAGAAAATATTCGATTCGAAAAACTACAAACAATCCAGCACACTACTTAGCACAACCTTATATCAAATGCGATCTGTACTATCAGAGTATAGTGATAAAGACTTTGTAAAATATCTAAATAATGGCTATCGTTTCAAAGTCGACATACCAAGTGATTATCAAACAATAAAAGAGATTGCAGAATCAAAAGATTACACAGTAGAAAACTATAGAACGATACAAAAGATCTATACAGGAAACTTTTTAGAAGAAGAAGGCTATGTTTGGAGTAAGCGTTATGCTGAGCAGTTGAGATTAAGTATTGAGCAATACCTTACAAAACTTGTAGAAAGAGTCGATGAAAAAGATACATTGTTAATAGAAGACATCATGTTGTTTGCATATAACTTAGATGTTAAAGATGAAAATATCGCCATGAAGCTATTGGATTTTTATCACAAACATGATTTATACAGTAAGTTTGAATCATTCTTTAGAAAACATTTCATTACAGCTGAATCAAGAGAAGCATTCCTTGCATCACAATATGGAAAGTATTTAGTTAAGTAGGCATTGCCTACTTTTTCTATTTAAAAATGTGTTTCGTTATCCATTTTAAATGTTTAAAATCATTTTGTGAAAAAAAGATGAAAGTAAATAAATTACTGTGAATAAATTGTGAAAATAATATATAAAAATACAAAATTATTCTATTTTTATTATGCAATTAAAATAATTTAGGTTAAAACAATAACACGTTGTTAATGCAACCACCAAAGTAGTTGATAAAATTATTTATA
>CAYPHX010000030.1:0-15668 GCA_964410635.1 uncultured Erysipelothrix sp.
TCAAATATTTGAAATATCCCTACTATGATATTGTGACAATAAACGTTTTTTAATTTTAAAGGGAAATTAAGTTAGTGTGAATATTAATAATTCGAACTTTGATTTCTATGGGAAAAACTAAGTATGATTAAATATAATGACCTAAATTGTCTGTATAAAAAAAAGAATTCTATATTCAATTAATTTTAAAAATGTAAAATGTCAACTTAGAAAGCTACCAATAGTCCTAACTTACTTACCGTTTTGGAAAATTAATGCTTTATCTGTTTAGTATAATGAATCTACATAATCGTGAGATTATTGCATACACTATTTGTGATGGAAAAGATTTAGAATGTACCTAGATACACTATATCAACTTTCTAAAATAAGTGATCAGTATACTGTAAATACAGACCGTAGTACCAAATGAAAGTTAATGAAAAAGGCATTACGTTGAGTATGTCCTAACCTGGGAAAATATTTGATAATGCTCCATTATAAACTTAACAAGGATAATTTATACATAAAACATTCATTTAGAACCTCAACTAACAAGTTTTAATCAAAATGTATCACAAACAGTTGTCCAATATATAAAGTCTTACAATGAAGACAAGCTACAAGAAAAGCAAGCAACATAATTCGTTGCTTGCTTTGTTTTATCTATATGGTGCTCCAGGTGGGACTTGAACCCACACGAGAATAACCTCACTGAATTTTGAGTCCAGCGCGTCTGCCGATTCCGCCACTAGAGCATAAGATAATAATACTCCTATTTGAGTGAAAGTTCAATAAGTTTATGAGTTATTTTATGTTTGTGTTGTCTTTTATGATTTATTATTAAGTCTTAACAATACCGCTTCTTTGTATATTAAATATAACAGGCATTGGTTTATGTCTGTGACATAATTAAATAAGGAGGAGAGAAGGATGAAAAAGATATTAGTTATTGAAGATGAAGATAGTATTCGTCGTCTCTTACGTTATGATTTAAAACAAGCAAATTACGAGGTTTTAACTGCAAAGGATGGACAAGAGGCAGTTGATCTTGTGAAAGATAATAATTTTGATGCGATATTGGTAGATTGGATGCTGCCAGTTTATGATGGGATTACTTTAGTTAATAAGTTTCGTGAAGAAGACGTTAAGTCTATTATCATTATGTTAACGGCTAAGGATGAAGAAGGGGATATACTGGATGCATTTGAAGCAGGGGTTGATGATTATCTAACGAAGCCATTTTCACCGCGTGTTTTAACGGCACGTTTAGAAGCTCATTTGAAACGCATTGAAACTCAACCTAAAGATAAAATAAACTATGGTAACTTATATATTAACCTAGCAAGTCATAGAGTTGAAATAGATGATATTGAAGTGAACTTAACTAAAAAAGAGTATGATCTATTACTTTATCTTATTAGAAATAAAAATATAGTTGTTTCACGAGATCAAATCTTAGCTGATATTTGGGATTTCGAGTATGATGGTGATACAAGAATTGTCGATGTCCATGTCTTCAAGTTGCGTCAAAAACTTGAAAAGGCAGATATGGCAATAGAATCAGTGAGAGGAGTTGGCTATATTGCAAAAGTTTAAATACTTATTTTTAGTGATCCTTATGGGTATCTTTGCGGCTGTATTTAATAATATAATATTTACGATTATCTATGTCTTAATTGTATCTATCTTATGGATTGTAAAAGAACTTGATTCAAAACAATCATTTGAAGTATTGAATACATATTATGAAGAACATGAAAAAGAAGCGACTGCAAATATTGCTTTGAGTAATCAAAGACTTAAGGAACTCATTCATTCGATTCCATTTCCAATTGTCTATGTGAATCAATCAGGTGCTATGGAGTTAAAGAATAATTATTTTGATAAGCTGAATATTACAGGCGCAAAAGATATTTACGATAATACAATTGATAGACGTATTAAAGAGTTGATGATGGATGGCTTTATTCATGAGAAACAGTTTATTAAAAGAATCTCTTATATGAGTTCTATCTATCAAGTACACTCTCAGCCTATCTTTGATGATAAGAAGTATGCAGGATGTATCTTTCTATTCCAAGATATAACACATGTATTAGATGGAGAAAAGATACAACAGCAATTTATTGCGGATGCATCGCATGAGCTTAAGACACCAATTTCAGCGATCTTAGGTATGTCAGAGATATTAAATCGTGAAGGCTTTGATGATACAGCAACACAAAAAGAGTTTCTAACTCAAATTGAAAAAGATGCAAAACGCTTAAGTACCATTGTAAATGATTTATTATTACAATCTAAACTTAAAGCAGATAAAATATATATTGAAAAAACTGAGTTTAGCTTAAAGAACTTCTTTGATGGTGTACTCTATGATAAAAGGGTGGCACTACATCAAAATAATATTAAAGTTAAGTTAAACTGTCCTTCTAACATTAAGGCATATGCTGATCAATTCAGATTATCCCAAGTTTTTAGAAACTTAATTGATAATGCGATTAACTATACAAAAGATGGTGAGATCAATATAGACTGTGTTTTATGGGAAGATGAGATTACGATTACATTCAAAGATAATGGGCAAGGTATCGCACCAGAGCACCTACCACACATCTTTGAAAGATTCTATAGAGGTAATGTTGCACGTGATAGAAAAGACGGCGGTAGTGGTCTAGGACTCGCTATCTCTAAATCTATTATTGAATCACATGGTGGCTCAATGAGTGTATCAAGTGTAGTGGGTGAAGGTACAACCTTTACTGTAGTATTAACAAATGCATAATTAATTATATATAAGGACTTTCTACTTGTTGATTAGATACAGGTAGAAAGTCTTTTTTTATTGGAATCAGTTTATTAATCTGTTAACACAATCTTAACAAAACTGAAATCGTTTCTTCATTTATCAATCCTATACTGTAGCTACAGAGTTAGTTATCTGTTAAGGAGAAATTAAATGAAGAAACTTTTTATAGCTTTAGTAGCATTAATTACATTAGTCGGATGTGGAACAACTGGCACAGAAAAATCAATTAAAATTTATACTCGCGATGGTGCTTCAGGTACAAGAGAAGCATTTGAATCAATTATTGGCTTAGAAGATCTAAGTACAGAATCAGCAGAAACAACTGGTAATGGCGATATGGCTAAACAAGTTGGAGAAAATGAAAACGCAATTGGTTATGTATCACTTACAACAGACTTTGAAGCAAACAACTTAAAAGCAATTGCTTATGAAGGTGTTGAAGCAACAATTGATACAGTAAATAAAAAAGACTACAAACTTGCAAGACCTTTCTCATATGTCACAAGAGAAAAAGGTGACTATGAATCAGAAGAAAAAGAAGCACTTGTGCTCGCATTCATTGATTACTTAGAAAACTCAAAAGAAGGTAAAGAATATATCTTACAAGCAGGTGGAATTGTTGATGTGAATGATGGCGTTGCTTGGGATACATTAAAAGAAAATCACCCAATTGTAAATCAAGATAACTCAAGTATTACAATTAAAACAGGTGGATCAACATCAGTTGAGAAAACATTGGATGCAGCAATCACTTCATTCATCCCACTTGCAGGAAACTTTAAATATGAATCACATCATACAGGATCAGGAGATGGGTTCAAACGTACATTAGGTGAAGAGAAAACAGGTCCTAATGCAGTTGATATTGGTTTTGCATCAAGAGAGTTTAGTGACTCAGAAGATGTATCAAAAGCACTGACACATGGTGTATACAGTCTTGATGCAGTTGTTGTAGTAGTCAACAAAAACAATGAGTCTGTAACAAACCTAACACAAGCGCAATTAGTAAGTATCTTTAGTGGTGAAGTCAAACTATGGACAGACATCAAGTAAATCTAAGGTTCAATAAATTTACTGATATCGTATTTAAGACAATCTTTAGACTCTGTGCAATCTTGTCAGCGTCTATGATTGTCTTTATCCTTCTTTTTATTGTAAAAAGAGGGATATCTGTATTTCTACCATCCTATGCAGAACCTGTTAACCTCTTTAAGTTTCTAACAGGTTTCTCATGGCGAGAAAACTACGGTGTCCTATTTATTGTAATCAACACACTACTAACTTCACTATTCGCAATGATCCTGGTTTTTCCAGTGGCTGTTTTAACGGCACTCTTCATTGCGAAACTTGCACCTAAGAAAATAGCTGATGTTCTTACGACTGTTATCGAGCTATTGGCAGCTGTACCATCCGTTGTTTATGGGGTATTTGCCAGCGGTGTTATTGTGAAATGGGTTGATTCCTTAGCACAAATGTTTAACATGACAACCTTTGGCGGAAGATCTGGTTTATCTGTAAGCTTACTTTTAGCAATGATGATACTACCGACAGTCACATCACTCAGTATTGTAGCAATAAAGGCTGTTAAAAAAGATGTCGAGCATGCCAGTTTGGCACTGGGTGCATCAAAGATTCAAACATACTTTAAAGTTGTATTACCCAGCGCAAAATCAGGAATCTTTTCAGGCTTAATCCTTGGTTTAGCCCGTGCATTTGGAGAAGCGACAGCTGTATCCATGGTTGCGGGTAATAAAGCTGTGGGACCTTCACTGAATCCCTTTGATATCACCCGTACACTCACATCAACCATGTTATCTGGTTTAAGTGAAACTACAGGACTAGACTACGATATTAGATATAGTGTTGGAATTGTATTAATACTGACTATTATTGCATCAAACATCTTAGTTCAAGTAATTAAAAATAGAATGGCTGGCGATAAAGCATGAGTAAAAAAAGAATATTTATGGATAGACTCTACCAGGGTTTTATCTACCTTGCATCATCAGTATCAATCTTAGTCCTTGTTATGTTGTTTGGCTTTATTATTTCAAAAGGTAAAAACAACTTAAACTTCAGTATGTTAACACAAGACTACTGGTCAAAAAACTTACTGGTTCAATTTGAAGATTCCAAGCCTTCACAGTTTGAACTTCCTTATGCATTAAGTGAAACACAAAGTTTCTCATATAAATATGGTGTCATACTAGAGGACTTCATTAACCACGAAAACCAAAGCCAGGTCATCGTTTCATATATCGATGAAAATTCACCTTTAAACACAGCTTTTGATGCGAGTGTTAATAGTGAAACAAAAGTTAATATGATACCTGAAAACTATGATCAAATTGAGAAGTTAATCCTTGTACAAGATGAAGAAAAAGTCAGTGTTGGTATGTTATATAACCAAAAAGCAGACCAGATTACTGAACTTATGGATCAAAGTGATGCTTTAGAGAGTCTTTATTATAAAACTCCGGGTGGGGGTATATGGGGTTCTTTAAAAACAACACTAATTCTAATTGCACTGTCCTTATCCATTGCTTTACCTATTGGTATCTTTACTGCAATTTATTTAAATGAGATTGCTAAAAAGAATAAAATCAGCATGTTGATGGAAAGTTCTATTGACTTACTTGCTGGGGTACCCAGTATAATCTTTGGTTTAATGGGAGTGATTGTTTTATATCCCATTACTGCTTTATTTAATATTGAAGGCTTAAGTATCTTATTGGGATCACTAACCATGTCTGTGATTCTATTACCGATTATTATTAGATCAGTTCAAGAATCACTTAAAACAGTACCTAACAGTCTTAGAATGGCTTCCTTATCACTGGGGGCAACACAAACTCAAACAATCTTTAAAGTTGTTTTACCCAGTGCAATATCTGGTATCTTAACCGCAACCTTACTGGCGATATCACGTGTTATTGGTGAATCAGCTGCATTAATTTATACCATGAGTACCTTTGTAAATGATGCGCCAACTTATAAAACAGGTGGAACAAGTCTTGCGGTACATATATGGTCACTTATGAGTGCTGATCAGCCAAACTTTGAGCTTGCCAGTGCCATCTCAATTATTATTCTATTGATCGTATTAACATTGAACTTACTTGTTAAAACTATCAGTCGACGCTATGAAAAAAAATTAGGAGTGTAATATGAATACATTTGAAATAAAAAACTTAAATCTTCATTATGGTGAAAACCATGCCTTAAAAGATATTAACTTAACGATACCGCAAAAAGAAGTCATTGCCTTTATTGGACCTTCAGGTTGTGGTAAGTCTACATTCTTACGTTGCTTTAATCGTATGAATGATTTAATTGATAACTGTACAATCGATGGAAAAATTACTTTTCATGATCAAGATATATATGACAAATCGATGGATGTCGTTTCATTGCGTACAAAAGTAGGGATGGTATTTCAAAACCCAAACCCCTTTCCGATGACGATATATGATAATGTAGCTTATGGATTAAGAGTACAGGGAATCAAAGATAAAAAAATCTTAGATGAAGCAGTCCAAACATCACTTGAAAAAGCCGCGCTTTATGATGAAGTAAAAGACAGACTCCATACAAGTGCACTCAGCTTATCAGGTGGACAGCAACAACGTCTCTGTATTGCGCGTGCCATTGCTTTAAAGCCAGAGGTTATCTTGATGGATGAACCAACATCTGCCTTAGACCCCATCGCAACTGTAAAGATTGAAAACTTAATTCAAGAGCTTAAAAAAGAATATACAATTATCATCGTAACCCACTCCATGCAACAAGCAGCGCGTATCAGTGATAAAACAGCCTATTTCCTTTTAGGAGAAATTATAGAGTATGGTGATACAAAGACAATCTTCCATACACCACAAGACCCAAGAACAGAAAATTACATCACAGGAAGGTTTGGTTAATATGGTCAATATTGAAAATCAAATAGAACTCTTTGAGTTTAAAGTCTTACAAATGGCATACCTAAGTTATGAATCAATGGAAGAGGCGACAGAAGTATTTGAAAACTTCGATAAAATAAAAGCAATTGATCTCATTGATAAAGATGCCATCATCAATGAAAAAGAAGTTGAGATAAACAACCTAGCCATTGAAATACTGAGTTTACTACAACCCGTCGCAAAGGACTTACGTTTAATATTAGGTGGAATTAAGATTGCGAATGACTTAGAACGTATCTCTGATTATGCAAAAAACATGGGCAAGTATGTCCTTAAAAATGAAGTGGTTGAAAAAGCACATATTGAAGCTGTTTTAAAACTACAGAAAACATTTATGGAAAATTATAAACAGGTCATAGTCTTACTTGAAAAACCAAGCACTAAAGAAGCCTTTAGATGTGCTGAGAATGATGACATACTTGATCAGGAGTTTATTGCTTTTTCCAATAATATTATTGATTCACTGGATCATGCAAATCAGTTTCCACTACAGCTCTTTAATATATCAAGAACGATAGAACGTGCAGGTGACCATGCTAAAAATATATGTGAGCAGGTTATCTATACAATTGAAGGACGCATTATTGATTTTGGTTAAGCATTAGATAGTAATAAAATTAAGACTAGGCATTATAATATGGTTAGAGGTGATGTGTTATGAAAAAACATAACTTATGGTTAATACCTTTATTAACCTTGCTGACAATTAGCTTGTCTTTATGGCTTACAATATATGTTAAAATTGCACAAGAAACCGATCTTATCTATTCACTAAGATACTTGCTTGTAGGTGTTATAGGTTTTATATTCAGCTGGATCTTGATGCGATTCAATCAAGCACTGGCAGCGAAGGTGTTTTTAGGACTTTCACTTCTAAGTGGTTTGATTCTTTATATCATGATGCCACCGGTTGTGGATGGATTTGGGCAACTGGGTGCACTGGTGATGTGGATGTTTGCGATGGGTGGTTCGATTATTATCACAATAATCATCGTCCTATATAATAAGTTTATTAAAAAGTAATTGTAGAAATATGGAGGTAAAACTCCATATTTTTAATAATTTAATTGACAGATGTACCTCAAGAGTTTACACTGTATGATATAAGTAACACAACAAAGGAGAATGTATGAAACTAGAATTTAAAAATATTAACAAGTATTTTGATGACTTCCATGTTTTACAAGATATTAACTTCACTGTTAATTCCGGCCAAATCTTTGGTTATTTGGGAAGAAACGGTGCGGGTAAAACAACATCAATTCGAATCTTAATGGATGTATTTAGACAAGACACTGGTGAAATTCTAATGGATAATCAAGTATTTAATCCACATGAATATACGATTGGATATCTACCTGAAGAGCGTGGTATGTATGGTAAAACAAAGATTAAAGATCAACTGGTTTACTTTGCGATGTTACGTGGTGCCACAAAAGAGGCAGCCTTAGAATCTACATTATACTGGACTAAACGATTTGAGATTGATCATTATCTGGACCGTAAATTAGAAACTCTTTCAAAAGGGAATCAACAAAAAGTTCAAATAACTCAAGCCTTCTTAAATGAACCCGATATCTTGATCTTAGATGAGCCATTTTCAGGATTAGACCCTGTAAACTCATCATTATTTCAAGAAGCTTTATTAGAATATATCTCAGATGATAAGATTATTATTTTCTCAAGTCACCAGATGAGCTATGTCGAATCCTTTTGTGATGATATCGCGATTATTGATCAAGGCAAGATTGTCTTGGATGGTAAGTTAAGTGATATTAAAACAGCCATGGGTGGCAATAAGAAACGTCTTCAATCAACAAATGAAGATATTGAATCTTACTTAGTTTCTAAAGGCCATACTGTGACAAAAGATGGAAAATCCTATGTGATAGAACTGGGTGAGGGTATTTCTGAGAAACAATTACTCCAAGGGTTCATCAATGATGATATTGATGTGACGCTTTATGGTAAGTATCGTCCATCACTACAAGAAATATTTGTATCGAAAGTGGGGGAGAGTAAATGAAAAAATTAGGCATCGTATTTAAATTTGAATTTAAAGAGCTTATTACAAAAAAACCACTGATTATAACAACACTTGTCATGTCCTTAATTCTATTCGCTGGAACCTTTGCGCCAAGAGTCATTGCTTTATTTGATAAAGATGATGAAACAACAGATACAGGTGGCGTTGAAGGTGAGACAATCTCATTAGAAGGCATTGTCCTTGTAGCAGAAGATGCAAGTTTACGTGAAAGCTTAATAAATATATTCTCAAGTTTTGAAGATGTGGTAATTCAAGATTCAACATCAAATATTAACCAAGATATAGAGAATGATGTATACAAAACAGCCTATGTCTTTGAATCACTTGAGAAATTTGAAGTCATTCAAAAAGATTCAGGCTTAGACTTTATGTTTTCTCCAGTAGAATCGATCTTAAGAAATAGTATCTATGAAGCAAAACTACAAAGTATGGATATTAACCCACTGGATGTATATGAAGCACAAGACTTTGAGTTTGATGTAACCCATACAACATTGGGCCGTGATGCTTCACAAATGGTTGTGATTTCATTTGCGGTACTGTTTGTACTTTATATGTTAATTCTATTATACGGACAACAAGTCGCAACCTCTGTAGCAAAAGAGAAGGACAGTCGTACGATGGAGCTTCTCATTACTTCCACAGACCCTAAAATCTTAATCTTAGGTAAAGTATTCTCAGCAGGACTGGTTGGATTTTTACAAATTGTATTTATGATTGTAGTAATTATCATTGGATTTAATCTTAATAAAAGTACATATCCTCCATTTATCTTTGAGTTATTAAAAGGATCACTTGCACTTGATGTGATGGCAGTCTATGCTTTCTTCTCCTTTGCAGGATATATCCTATATCTCTTTGTCTATGCAGCACTTGGATCACTTGTATCTAAAGTAGAAGATGTTGGTTCAGCAGTAGGATCCATTACATTTGTCTTTGTGATTGCTTACTTAATCGCATCTATGGCTATGACAAACCCTGATATGACACTGGTAAAAGTGGGTTCATATATCCCGTTTATATCACTCTTTACTACACCGATTCGTTACAGTATGACATCAGTTTCAAGTGTTGAGCTTCTCAGTGCTGCATCGATTATGCTGCTGGTTACAGTATTGACTGCATACCTCTCAGTTTATATTTATCGTTTGGGTTCATTGAACTATGGTAATCGTATGAAACTGGGTAATGTTATTAAAAACATTATAAAGAAATAAAATATTAATTGAGACCTAAGTCTAACTTAGGTCTTTTTTGTCTTTCAAAAGTCTTTAGAATCATGTAAACTATCGTTAATAGAAAAGAGTGTGGCACTATGGAGAGTAGATTGAAACATCGTATCGTATTGGGTTCATTATTATTTGGAATGTTCTTTGGCGCAGGAAATTTAATTTTCCCCATCAGTATCGGTCAAAATGCAGCAAGTAAAAGTCCTTTAAGTATGTTAGGCTTTGTGGTTTCTGCAGTAGGACTGGCATGTCTTGCAGTATTCTTTACAGCAAAGACAAAAGAAAACACATTGGAAGAGAGTTTAAGCCCGTATGGTAAGACTTATGCGCGTATCTTCACTATTGCACTACTATTAACCATAGGCCCTTTCTTTGCCCTTCCTAGAACGGCTACTGTGCCTTTTGAGGTAAGCATTAGATTGATTATGCCTGGTGTTGATCCGCGTGTTGGACTGTTCATCTATTCACTCATCTTCTTTATCTTTGCGATGGTCCTAGCTTTAAAACCAACAAAACTAAAGGATCTGATTGGTAAAGTTATTAATCCAATATTCTTAATTATGTTGTTGTTTGCTTTTATTGTCTTCTTTATGAAACCCATGGGATCAATTGAAGGATTTAATGCAGTTGATGCTTACAGTCAAAATGCATTCTTAAAAGGATTTGAAGATGGCTATCAAACAATGGATGTTTTAGCTGCTATGATGTTTGGCTATCTCATCATTCGTGCAAATGATAAAGAAGGATCTGAGAAAGAGCAATTTAAAGACGTGATCATTGCCGCTATAATTGCTTCAGTCTTAATGGTGAGCATTTATGTTGTTTTAGGTTTAATGGGCGCATCATCATTAAATATCTTGGAAGTCTCATCCAATGGTGGTTTGGCACTGGGTCAAATCTTTGTGTATTACTTTGGTAAAACAGGACTGATCTTCTTTGGCTTACTCATTAGTTTTGCTTGTCTAAAAACAGCAATCGGCTTGATTGTTTCTTGTAGTACTTATTTCTCAAACATCATTCCAAAGATTAAATATGAAGCTATGGTTGTGATTGTAACATTACTTGCTTTCTCTGTTTCAAACTTTGGTTTAGAAACAATCATTACATATGCAGTACCTGTACTAAACTTTATTTACCCATTAGCACTAATGCATGTATTTGTAGGGCTTTTCCTTAAAGATTGGGAAGATAAGAAAACAATTCTTAACACGCTTTTAATCTTTACGCTCTTTGCTTCTGTTTTAGAGTTTTTAAAAACAATACCCTCATTAAAGGAAACAGGATTCTTTGTATTCTATACAAAACAAATGCCACTGGCATCCGTGGGTCTCTCATGGGTTAATATTACACTCATGGGGCTTCTAATTGGATATCTGATATCAAAGTCTAAAAGCGCTTTGACTGCTTCACACTAGCATGGTACGATACGTTTAAGAAAGGGGGTATTTATACATGAAAGTTATAAATACAAACGAAGTAATTTATGAATTTAAATATGGCTTAGAACCCATTGAAACACTTAATGATGGAGAAACAGTTTCTGTTCACACACAAGACTGCTTTTTCCAACAAGTAAAATCAAATGATGATCTCATATCTGATATTGATTTTGGTAAGGTTAATCCAGCTACAGGACCATTCTATATAAAGGGTGCTGAAGTGGGTGATGTACTAAAGGTTGAAATTTTAGATATTAGAGTTGATGATCATGGTTCAATTGTTGTATTACCAGGGGGTGGGGCACTGGGCGATAAGGTCAAAAGTCCACTCACAAGAATTGTTCCGACAAAAGATGGTGTTGTCGACTTCTTAGGTATTAAAAAAGCAATTGATCCTATGATTGGTGTTATTGGTGTATCACCAGGTATTGATCAAGAAGGCGTTGTGACAGGAACACCTGGAAATCATGGTGGCAATATGGATACAACAGATGTTCGAAAAGGCGCAACACTTTACTTCCCAGTAAGAGAAAAAGGTGCCATGCTGGCATTGGGTGATTGTCATGCGATTATGGGTGATGGTGAGCTTTGTATTTCAGGGCTTGAAGTTCAAGCAGATGTTGATTTCAAAGTATCTGTGATTAAAGACGTTAAAATTAACTGGCCAATCATTGAAAATGATAAAGAAGTCATGGTTGTTGCTTCAGAAGTGACATTAGATGATGCAGTTGTCAGTGCAGGCTATGAAATTACTGAATTTATTAAAAATGCACATAATATTCTTTGGGAAGAAGCATACATGTTTAACTCACTTTATGTAGACTATAAAATATCCCAAGTGGTAAATCCTATGAAAACAGTAAGAGCTGTTGTATCTAAAGATTTATTACCTATTTCATCTATACTTAAATGATTAAAAAGATTCACTTATTTTGAAGTGAATCTTTTTAATCAACTAGTAAAGTCCAAAGATTCTAACATCACAGTTGCGAACAAAAGAATTATTATATCTCATACATAGATTTGAATTTCTCACAAAATGTCAATGTTATCTAGAAAATTACATCTATACTATGTATTATAGTGGTAATTGACATACTAACTCTATTAGTATATGCTTTTATAAAGAAGAAAAGTAATAGGAGGTGTTCTTTATGTATGAAAATCTAACTAAAGTATATTACAAAAATCATAATAATCACAAGAAAATTTATGAAGCTAGATTTACTAGTGAAGCAACAGTGAAACTACCTTTACAAATTAAAGCTTGGAAAGGCAGTGTTTACCAACTTTTTTACCTAAACACTCCAAAAATAATGTCACTTATCTCAAACATATATAGTAAAATCATTGAAAATAATACACTATATACTTCACTTTGTTCTGAGGAAGCGAATGCTTTTATAAAATATTATTGGAATGAAATGTTAATTGATGAGATTAATGCGACAAATAATATTGAAGGCATAAGAAGTACTAGAAAAGATTTGGAAGAAGCCATGCAACATGTAAAGGTTCAATCTAAGAAGCCAAGATTTCATTATGTTGTAAAGAAGTACTTAAATCTACAAGAAAATAGTACGATGCAATTAAATGACTCTAAGGATCTAAGAGTGATGTATGATGAGTTTATATTGAATGAAATTGCGAAAGAATCAAAACCAGATGGAAAGTATTTTAGAAAAGAAGCTGTAAGTGTACTTGATTTTAGAGGGAACACTAAAGAAGTACATCATGGTATTCAAGGTGAAACAGAAATAATCAACCATATTAATCAACTTTTATCGTATATGAATGACGTAAACGAAAGTCCTCTGTTAATTAAAATAGCAGTTTTTCAATATTACTTCGGTTATGTTCATCCTTTCTATGATGGAAATGGTAGAGTATCAAGATATTTAATGTCTCATTATTTAAAGAATATCGATCCATTGATGTCATTCAAAGTGTCAAAGATTATTCTTGATAATATCAATACATACTACAAGTTGTTTGATGAGACAAATCAAGATTTAAACAGAGGTGATTTGACACCGTTCATTACTGAGTTTCTTGGTTTCTTTTTACAAGGTGTAGAAGAGCAAAATGTTGAACTTAGTAAATATAATATGCTGTTTAATAATTTTAAACATTTTATAAATAATGATGAAAGTGTAATGTCATTACCTAAGTATGCATTGAAGGTTTTATTTATAATTTACCAAGCAAGTATTTACGGAAACCAACTCTCCAATGCAGATTTGCAAAGTAATACTAAAAGTGGTTATAGAAAAGTAAAAATAGCTTTAGATGAGTTAGTAGATAAAAATCTTATTGAAAGAGAATCCTACGCAAACTATAAAATGAAAGATGAAGTATTTGAGACTATAAATAACTAGTTCCAATCGATTAAACTTATAAGATTACTCTTGAGTAAAGAAGTAGTCTTTTTTTATCTTAAGTGAAGAATGCTTGAAACTTACTCTTAATCAATACAAAAATCTTTAATTCTTGATATTATAGTACTAACAAAAGAAATAGAGGTAATGATATGTGAACAAGTATTGTATTAAAGACTCATGATTTTATTTTGGTAGAAACCTTGATGTTGAAAGAAGCTATTATCAATCGGTTGTAATTACACCAAGAAACTATGTGTTTGAGTTTACAGATGGTAGTAAAACAAACAATCACTATGCCATGATTGGTATGGCAACTGTAATTGATGATTATCCACTTTATGCAGAAGCTACCAATGAAAAAGGCCTGAGTGTTGCAGGCTTAAACTTTCCCAGTAATGCCCACTACTTTGAACCGTCAAAAACGAAGTATAATATTAGCCCTTTTGAGTTTGTACCATACTTACTCTCTAACTGTAGTAATATTTCTGAAGTTGAGGCAATATTAAAAGATTGTACAATCACGAATATTGATTTTAGTGAGAAGCTTCCATTATCACCACTTCACTGGATGATCAGTGATGCGACTAAGACAATTGTTGTTGAATCTACAATTGATGGTTTAAAAGTTTATGATAATCCAGTAGGTGTTCTAACAAACAACCCCAGATTTGATTATCATCTATCAAACTTGGCTAACTATATGAATTTATCAACTTCAAATCCAAATAATGAGTTTACGAAGTTAATGAGTCCAAACAATTATGGTGTTGGAATGGGTGGTATTGGACTACCAGGGGATTTATCACCTGCGTCAAGATTTGTCCGTGCAGCCTTCACAAAATTCAATAGTAATTCTAAAACAGATGAATTAAGTAGTGTGAATCAGTTCTTCCACATCTTAGATAGTGTAGCGATGAGTCGAGGTGTCGTCATGGTAAAAGAAGATGTCTATGAGTTTACGCTTTATTCCAGCTGTATTAATACTAATAAGGGAATCTACTATTATAAAAACTATTACAACAATGAAATCACTGCAGTTCATATGCACCACGAAAACTTAGATACAAAAGATCTCATAAGCTTTGAGTGGAACACAACACAGACAATTCATAATATTAATTAAAAGATTAAGCAAAAAAAGGATTGATTTTCTAATGAATAGAGATCAATCCTTTTAAATTAAACATATTTTTACAAAGAAAAAGACACCCTTAAGTGTCTTGTTTGAGCTATTTGGCAGGGGTAGTAGGAATCGAACCCACCCCAACGGTTTTGGAGACCGATGTACTACCAATATACTATACCCCTATTTGCTGCTTATTTATAATAGCATAGGCCCATATTAAAAGCAAGATGATTTTTCATGATAATGAAAATATAGTCTGACATCTTTTTTTAGCTAAAGTGATTACAGTATTTTATGTGTTTCATATTATTATTCTAAAGAATAAAGTATAATATCAAACAAGAGGTACATTATGATCACTATTTTAATAATTTCATCGATACTCTTTATTTATGCTTTATATGAGTATCGCAATATACAAAAAGTAAACTTAAGTTATAAGGATTTTAAACTTGAAAAACAAATGGGCTTAAAAATAATATTCTTATCTGATATTCAATATGACTTTAAAGGTCTATTCTTTCAAAAGAAACTGATGCGCAAAGTCATTGCTATGATAAATCAAGAATCACCAGACTTGGTTCTTTTTGGTGGTGACTATATTCATCAAGCAGGAAGTACAGAGATGGTCTTTGATTACTTAAAAGATATTCATGCTGATAAGATTGGAATCTTAGGAAACCATGACTATAAAGATGT
>CAYPHX010000031.1:0-15657 GCA_964410635.1 uncultured Erysipelothrix sp.
GGGTTTCTAGCGATTCTTCTTAGATCATCTTGAATCATTTTATTTTTAAATCGGGATTATGTGTTATCGATATATTCTTGATGTGCCTCTTTATCAAATCCTTATGCTTGGATTAAATAGGAACCTGTTTCTTTTAAAATATGCTCAACTGCTTCAAGAACACCTGGATCTTGAATTGCTGAGAGACTATTTTGATGTCCTTGTTTTAATCCAACATAAGCCAAACTGACGTGTCCTGTATTGACTGTAAAAAGCTTTCTTTCAATATATGGTAGGATGTCATCCACATATATTACAGAGTCCAGTTTTAAATCAGACTTCTTATCCTTTGTTTCTATAATCCATTCTCTAAACTTTTCTACCTTAACACTTAAGATATCTGTTCCTTCAAAAACAGGAACAATGCGATCAATAGCTGAGTTTGGAAAACCAATATACTTTTCGATATATTCTTTTAATGGTTCATTGGCACTTTCTAGGATAAGATCCTTTAAGTATGAGGAAGCACCAACCATATTTTCACAAGCAACAATATCAAGCGGTAATCTATTATCTTGATCCATTCGCAATTGAAGACCATCAATGATATTTGGAACTAAAAATTTTAAATTATTAGGTCCCACTGATGCTGAGACAATATCAGAGTTTAAGATGGCTTTTGCAACCTCTTCTGCATTCATTGTACTATTAATCCCATCAATATCTGTTATTAGCTTATCTTCAGTATTTTCTTGAGCATAAATTATTCTGATTAAAGATTCTGTGTTTATACTATCAATTACTTTTGAATTAACATCTACAAAAGTAATATCAATATTATTATCGTGGTAAACTTCTGCCATAAAACCACGTCCAATATTACCTGCACCAAAATGAACTGCTAACATACTATGCCTCCTTGTCATCTATATCATAAGAAGTAAAGTGCTCCATAATGGATGGACATTTTTCATCTTGGCAAGAAGGATTGATGACATTCGTTAATTTATTAGCAATCGTATATGAAATAACAGCCTTTATTTTCAAGATATAAGACTCAAAGAAGTAAAAAAAGAGCAATCATGCTCTTTCTCTATTTTAAATGTACAGCAACAAAGTGGTCTTCTTCATAAGCATACCAATCAGTGTCTGCTTCACCGTTTGCCTTAAAATTCTTAAAGTCGAATGTGTCACATTCATTAATGTAATAATCCGGCTTTTTGTTTTCGTTTTTGTCTGAGTTTATATCTGTTCTCATAAAAGCTGAAATTAAGATTCTGGTATATGGATGAATTGGATTTTTAAAAATCTTTTTGATTGGGGCTTTTTCAACAATCTTTCCCCGTATCATTACAATCACATCATCCGCCATTTGTGATACAACACCTAAGTCATGTGATATGAAGATGATTGATGTTCCAAAGTCATGTTTTAAATCATTCATTAACTTTAGAATATCCGCTTGGATAATTACATCCAGTGCTGTAGTGGGCTCATCTGCAATCAACATCTTTGGATTACAGGCAAGTGCCATTGCTATCATGACCCTTTGACTCATACCACCTGATAATTGGAATGGATAAGAGTTTAGGATTCTTTTTGGATCATTGATTCTAACGGCTTCAAGCATTTGCAGTGAAAGTTCACTGGCCTCCTTTTTACTGACATCTTGGTGTAATAGAATGGCTTCATTCAGTTGTTTTTTTACGGTAAAGACGGGATTGAGTGATGTCATAGGTTCTTGGAAAATCATTGATATTTCATTCCCTCGAATATCACGTAATGCTTTTTCACTCATTGTGGTGAGCTCTTGGCCATCGTATTGAATACTGCCTTCATATATATGTTGATTATCTTCAAATAGTCTAAGAATAGACATTGCTGTCTGACTTTTTCCACTTCCTGATTCACCAACAATCCCAAGAGTCCTTCCTTTCTTAAGTTCAAAACTAACACCTTGAACTGCCTTTACAGTTCCTTTATCTGTCTCGAAGTATGTATGTAAATTGTCTACTTTTAATAATGTCATCATACAACCTCCTTATCTAGATTACGGCATGCAACATAATGATTTGGTCGGACCTCAACCCATTCTCTATCTGGAATTTTTGAATCCTCAAATGAAGCAAAATCAACATTGACATCACGCTTATTTTGGAAAACAAGTTTATCATCATCCAAGCGTGGGATCGCTTGTAGGAGTTGTTTAGTATAGGGATGTTGTGGATTGTTAAAGATTTCTTCTGCAGGTGCAAGTTCTACTAGGTTACCAAAGTACATGACACCAATACGGTCACTAATATATCTTACAACCCCTAAATCATGGGTTATAAAAAGGTAGGTCATCTTTCTCTTCTTCTTTAAATCTTGTAGTAAGTTAATAATTTGTGATTGTATGGAAACATCCAAGGCACTTACTGCCTCATCTGCAACAATAAAGTTAGGCTCTAAAGCTACAGCTCTAGCAATACCAATACGTTGCCTTTGTCCACCAGAGAACTGATGGGGGTATCTGTTCGCAAGGCTTCTATCCAGTCCACACTGTTCCATAACATCATAAACATATTCTTTATATTCTTGACTCTTTTTATCTTTGAAAACACCTGTTGTGATTAAACCTTCACCAATGAGATCCTCAACTGTATGCCTTGGATCAAGTGATGAATATGGATCTTGAAAGATAATTTGTAGTTCTTTTCTTAAACTTCTCATCTCTTTTTTACTTAATAGACTCAAATCAATACTTTCATCACGATACTTATCAAAGAAAGCAAATTCAGTGCCTTCTTTTGATGCTTCTAACATTTCGTTGAATACCGCTTTAAAGTTATCTTGGTCAAAGGATTTTGTAAGTTTAAGTTCTGCTAGCTTTAGATCTGGATGGGCTAAAATACCTCCGAAAAATCGGAGTGCGCCACGATGTGGACTCACAAGTAAAAACTTATCTAATTTTGAAGTTCTCTTACTTCTAATATCGAGTAAAGCTTTTTTAATTGTATGTAGTTTACTTAGATCTTGTTTAATATATTGTGGTTTAAACTCGAAAACATCGCGACCATAGTAAAGTGTTGCGCCACCTGTTTGTTCATGTAGTTGAATAAGTGTTCTTCCAAAGGTAGATTTCCCACATCCTGATTCACCCACTAAGCCCATTGTTTCACCTTCGTAAATATCAATGTTTATATCTTTGTTGGCGCGCACAAAATCTTGTTTTCTCGAGAACATATTTGTACTGCTTACGGGAAAGTATTTTCTTAGATTGAATGCAGAAATTAAGACTTTTTCTTTCATCTTGCGCCTCCTTTACTACGAAGTTTTGGGTCAAAGGCATCACGAATGCCATCACCCAATAAGTTAAATGATAATATTGTCAGCATGATTGCGGCACCAGGAAACATCGTTAAGTAGGCATGGGTACGAATATATGCACGCCCACCATTAAGCATTGTTCCCCACTCTGCAGTGGAAGCTTCAATACCAAGACCGATAAATCCAAGTCCAGCAGCTGATAGGATAGCTGATGCGACACCCATAGTTGCTTGAACAATAATAGGTGACATGGCATTGGGTAAAATGTGAATAAAGATAATTTTTGCATCACTCATCCCAGTTGCACGGGCTGCTTCAATAAACTGTTGTTCTTTAACTGACATAACAGCAGACCTTGCGACTCTAACAAAGATGGGTATGTTTCCAACCCCTATCGCAAAGATTAAATTTTGTAGGCTAGAGCCAAATGCAGCCACTAAAGCAATTGCTAAAAGGATTGAAGGTATTGATAAGAGAATATCTGTCAATCTCATAATGACTTGATCCACTCTTTTTCCATAATACCCTGCAAGTACACCAAAGTAGGTTCCTACAATCAATGCGATACTCATCGCAGTAATACCGATAAATAATGAAATACGGGTACCATAAATGATGCGACTGAGAACATCACGACCTAAGTCATCAGTTCCAAATAGGTGCGTTGCATTTGGTTTTTGTAGAGTATTACTTAAATCTTGTGTTCTCATACCAAATGGTGCGAGTAGATCTGCAAAGACTGCCACTAAGATAAGGAATATAATAAAATATAGACCCACCATCGCACGTTTATTCTTCTTTAACTCATTCCAAATAACGCTAAAGGAACTTTCACTTCTTGTATTTTCTTTTTTCATAGTAGCCCCCTTATTTATATTGTTGTGAAATTCTTGGATCGATGAAGGCATATAGTATATCAACACCTAAATTAACTACAGTAAATACTAATGCTACAAAGAGTACGGAACCTTGTACGATCATCATATCTCTTTGACGGATTGCATTTACCATAAGTGTCCCCAAACCATTGATACTAAAGATAGTTTCAGTTAATACAGCACCGCCCAGTAAACTACCAAACTGCAAACCAACCACTGTAATAACTGGTAACAATGCATTTCTAAGTGTGTGCTCAAAAATTACAGTAAAGTTTGATGCACCTTTTGCACGTGCTGTTCGAATAAAATCTTGTCCCGCAACATCTAAGTAACTGGATCTTGTGATTCTGGCAATAGAACCAATTGAGGCAGATGCAAGTGTAAATACGGGTAGAACCATTTGGTTAGGATTATCAAAGCCTGTTGTAGGAAACCATCCCAGATTTAATGAGAAGGTTATAATTAGTATTAATCCCATCCAAAAAGCAGGCATTGATACACCGACAAGAGACAGTACCATAATAAAATTGTCTGCTTTAGAGTTGGGTTTAATTGCAGCAAGTACACCTAATGGAATACCTACTAATGCCGCAACACCAATACTCAAGCCAGCGAGTTTCATTGTATTGGGTAGTCGAGTTAATATTTCCGTCATAACTTGTCGATTATTAATATACGATCTCCCCAAATCAAACTTGAAGAAAACATTATAGGCATAATTTCCAAATTGAACTATAAATGGTCTATCAAGTCCAAGTTTTTCTGTTAGTTGTGCAATTGCTTCTGGTGAAGCTGATTCTCCTAGAATGATTGTAATAGGATCACCTGGTGAGAAATGCATGATTGAAAAGACAATAAATGATACACCAAACATAACTGGAATAACCCATAATAATCTTTTAAAAATATATTTAATCATAAATTAATCCTTTCTAAGATTACAAAGGGCCAATTTTCATTGACCCCCTGACTTATATTAATCTCCTACACTCACGCGATCTAAGTAGTGTGTTGCAGTCGGATGATGTTTGAATCCTTTAACTTTATTTGAAATACCTGTTAAGTTTTCACCATCTTGTAAGAAAATCCAAGGTGCGTCATCATTAATATAAATTTGTGCTTCTTGGTAGTCTTTTAGACGTGCATCTTGATCTGTACTGAATCGTGCTGCTGAAAGTAATGCATCAACTTTATCGTTTTTGTAGAATGAACGGTTTCCTGCTTCACCAAATTCTGATGAGTGGAATAATGGGAATAGACCGTAGTCACCATCTGTGGTTACTGTTGTCCATCCAAGAATGAACATATCGTGTTCACCTTTTGCTGTTGCATCTAAGTATGCACCCCACTCCATTTGCTTGATTTGTACATCAATGTTTAGTTTGGATAGTTCTTCTTTTACAACTTGAGCGATTTGAATACGTTGTGGGTTATTATCCCCAACATATAGATTCACTGCAAAGCCATCCGCATAACCTGCATCTGCAAGCATTGTTTTTGCCTTATCAACATCATAATCATATTTATCTAGATTTGGGTTTGCACCAAATGCTTGTGCATTTAATGGTCCTGCTGCTGGTTTTCCAGCTCCAAGGTAAACTGCATCTAGAATAGATTCAACATTAATTGCATAGTTAATTGCTTGGCGTACTGCCTTGTCTTTAACTGGTGTTTCACTTTGAACATTAAATCCTACATAAGATGTGGATAAGTCTAAGTCTCGTACCATTGTTAAATCTGGATGATCTTCGACTTTTTTAATATCTGCAGGTGCAATAGCATAAGCAATATCTACTTCACCATTCTCTAGTGCTGCTTCACGTACTGTAGCATCACCAATGAATTTAAATACAATCTTTTCCGATGCTGCTTTTTCACCATGGTAATCATCATTACGGACAAGTGTTAAATCACTTCCCACATTCCATGAGTCAAGTTTGAATGCACCTGTTCCTACAGGTTGTGTTCCTACATCATCACCTGCTGCTTCAACAGCTTTTTCATTCATGATTGCTGTTGCTGGGTGTGCAAGGTGTGTTAGGAATGGACCAAAAGGTTCATCAGATCCAATACGAATTGTATACTCATCTACTACTTCAAGTTTATCCAGTGAAATTGCACTTACAATATGGGCAATATAACCGGAATCTTTTGCTCTTGTTAATGTATACGCGACATCATTAGCGGTAAAATCATCGCCATTATGCCACTTAACGCCTTCTTTAAGTTTGAACTCATAGGTGGTGTCATCGACAGCCTCCCATGACTTCGCAAGAGCCGGAACAAGATTTAGTTCCTCATCTTGTCGAATAAGTGTTTCAAAAATATTCTTTGCGACACGGGTTGTTGCTGTATCATTTGTATCTTGAATATCAAATGTTACAGGGTCAGTATCAGCTGCAATCGTTAAAGCATCATTTTTACTTGATGAACAAGCAGTCAACGCTAAAAGTGCTACCACTAGAATACTGAGTAATTTAGCTGTTTTTTTCATAAGCCACCTCTTTCTTGCTACAAAGATACCAAATTAAAAAACAATTTACAAGCTTTTTACAAAAACTTCTGTAAATAGTTACACATGAATGTAACTATTTACATTATATTTATATTTTAAAGAGAAACTTTTAGTACTATACTATCCTTGAAATGTGGACCATATATGATTGGTGAAATAGTAAATTTTGGAATCTACAGATGGATACTTATCGATGAAAAAGATGATAAACTCTTTCTTTTAAGTGAGGACATCATTGATCAACAGAACATTCATGAGCGGGATATAGATGTAACTTGGGAAACATGTAGCTTGCGTTTATACTTAAATACGACGTTTCTGCACTCATTCACCACACAAGATCAATCTTGTATTCTAGAGACACAAGTTCATACTCCAGATAATCTGTGGTATAAAAGCTTTTGCGGAAATGATACTGTCGATAAGATATTTATACTTTCTATGGACGAGATTGTACGATCATATTTTGGAGATAGTTCTGATCTGCTTGATAACCCTTCAGAAAAACAGCGCTATTGGTTTCAAAGAAAAGACATCAACAATGAAACACGTATGTCTTCACACCTTGATAAATCTTGGTGGTGGTGGACAAGAACACCAGGTAAGAAAAATAGATTCTTTGTCTATATTCAGGGTGATGGGAATATAGGCATACAAGGTAATGGTATCTCTCAACGAAATACCAACATCATTCATCCAATCACCAATAGTAATAAAGGTGGAGTAAGGCCTTGTATGTGGATTAAAAAAGACGCTATATCTAACTAAGCGTCTTATTTTGAATTTTTATGTTTCTTTTTTGTATACTATCTATAAAATCATGGGGGTCCATCTTGATGACTATTTGACGTAAGCTCTCATAATCAATCTTTTTATTAAGTTTTTTTATGTTGTCTATTATATATAGTTGTTCTTCTGATGGGAGTATTGGGATACTAACGACTTCTCCTGTCACATAACTATCTTCATCATACTCAATCAAATCGGTTGATAAAGTATAATAGTTCCCATTGGATTCAACATGTATCATCTGTTTAAGTGTCGTTAAAATTACTGCTTCTTCAAGAACGAACATATCTTCAAGATAGTCATATATAGTATCATCGTGATAGTTCATTGTTTCTAATTTTTCTACGAAGAAGCTATCTAAGAGTGAGTCATTCTCAATAATAAACTTAACCAACTCAATTGTATCAAAATCAAGACCTGTCTTATGTTGAACATGTGTTCTGAGATCATTTACAACTTCTTCTGCTATATGCTTCCTTCTCGACTTGTGAGTTTGAACTGCTGAACTCATCAGTATTTCTAGAGCAGTTCTTCCCCCGTACATCCATAATGGATAGTTTATAAGATACTCACCAATACATTCATAGGTAATTGAGTTTTCTACATACTCGATTAGATCCTCAATGGGGGTTGCAGTAAACTGTAGATTACTTACTATTAGACGATTCACTTTTGATAAAATCATCCTCGTTTCAAATGTTTCATTTATGGATTCATAGATACCCTTCTCCATCCCATACAATGCCATATCTAAATAGTAATCAAATGATTTTATATCAGGTTCTTCATAGGGAGTAATAATCTTGCTTCTCTCTGCAATACTTTCATGGACCATATATCCTTCAATAAGAAGATAGCCTTCCAGTTCAAGCTTATATCTCAAGAAAATGATTGAGTCAATATATATTTTCGTGTTTAGCTCATACTCTTGAAAGAAAAATTCTTCAACTGTATCTGTTTTTATAACACCATGAGTTTCAACAAAACCTTTTATAATATTATGAAAAGTGTCTATAATCTCATTCTCTTCACTTCTAGTATACGTTGAAAAGAATTTCTTGAATGTTTTGGGCATATAAAGTCGGTGTTTACCATCTTTATTTTCGTATTTTTCAAAAATAAATGCTGTTTGATAGTAATCTAAGAAAGCATAAAAGTCTTCTGATTCAATATAATCAGAATCTTTCATTTGAGTATTTACTAATTCTACATACATCTCCATGTCTTTTGAAGATAATAGAAATGGTATATACTCAGGCTCGTTCAAAAAATACTCTTGGGTACTTTTATGTGCTTCATACCGTGTAATATTATCATATTCTATAGGAGCTGGGGTGATGATATAATAAGCATCATATACAAAAACTTTATCAACTCTCACTAGGAACTTTTTCATATCTTAATCTCCTTCTTTGTATATAATATACTTTATATTTACTTTTTGATATGTTAAATCATAAAAAACTCTATTACAAATCTGTTAATAGAGTTTTTAATATATATTTCCTTGTTATTCTGCGTTTTCTATAGCACCTGTGTATAGTTGGTAATAGATACCACCATTTTTTATTAGTGTGTCGTGGTCGCCTCTTTCGATAATGCGGCCATGATCTAGTACCATAATAACATCTGAGTTTTTAATTGTACTGAGTCGATGAGCAATCACGAATGTTGTTCTACCTTCCATCAGTTTGTCCATACCTTGTTGGACGTGTTTCTCTGTTTGTGAGTCAATGGATGATGTAGCTTCATCAAGGATGAGTACTGGTGAATTTGCAAGTGCTGCTCTTGCGATGGATAAAAGTTGTCTTTGTCCTTGTGATAGGGCTGAACCACCATGCGTTAGAATGGTGTCGTATCCATGTTCTAAGTGTTGGATGAAGTAGTGTGCATTAGCAAGTTTTGAAGCTTCAATCACTTCTTTATCTGTTGCATCAACACGTGCATATTTAATATTATCACGAATTGTTCCAGTGAATAAGTTTGTATCTTGAAGAACAATACCAAGTGATCGTCTTAAGTCATCTTTTTTAATGAGTTTAATATCAATACCATCATATGTAATGGATCCATCATTAATATCATAGAATCTGTTAATTAGATTGGTAATAGTTGTTTTTCCTGCTCCTGTTGCACCAACGAATGCAAGTTTCTGTCCAGGTTTCGCATATAGATTAATATCATGCAGTACAGTTTTTCCTTCTACATATGAGAAGTTTACATCAGTAAATCTGACGTCTCCTTCTAGTTTAACAAGTTTATATGAACCATCTTGTCTTGGATGATGCCATGCCCAGAGTCCTGTTTCTTCATCTGATTCAACTAGTTCACCGTTTTCTAATTTTGCATCTACAAGTGTCACTTTTCCATTATCGACTTCTACTTCTTCATCAAGTAGTTCAAAGATTCGTTCAGCACCTGCCATCGCCATTACAACTGAGTTTAGTTGTTGTGAGACTTGTGTTAATGGACCGTTGAATGTTCTGTTTAATGTAAGAAATGATGCAAGCCCACCAACTGTGAGTCCACCCCATCCTTTTACTGTCAAGAGTCCACCGACCATTGCAACAAGTACAAAGGAGATGTTTCCAAGGTTTCCAACAATTGGCATAAGGATGTTTGCGAACTTATTTGCTTTATATGATGCATCAAAGAGTTCATCGTTAATCACATCAAATGCTTCAATTGCCTTATCTTCATAGTTGAAGACTTTAACAACTCTTGCACCTTCCATCATTTCTTCGATATAACCATTCTCCTTACCAATCATCTTTTGTTGAAGTGAGAAGTATTTTCCGGAGTGCTTCATAATATTCTTGAGTGCAATTTGCATCACGACAACCATACCCAGTGTAATAGCTGTAAGTGGTAAGCTGAGTGCAAACATTGATATCAGTACCAGTGACATTTGTAAGAGTGACTGAATAACTGATGGAATACTTTGTGCAATGACTTGTCTTAATGTATCTGTATCTGATGTATAGATACTCATGATATCTCCATGTGAGTTTGTATCAAAGTATGAGATTGGTAATTTTTGCATGTGTGAGAATAAATCTCTTCTTATGTTTTCCATTGTCCCTTGTGAAATAATCACGAGTAGTTTTTGGAAGACAAAGTTAGCTATAAGTCCAATAACATAGATCCCTGCCATAAAGGTTAAGGCTCTAAGTAATGGTTCAAAGTTTGGATTAATGACCCCAATCATTGGTGTAACATAATCATCAATTAATGTTTTCATAAACAGTGATGCTGATACACTGGCTAGGGATGAAATAACGATTCCAATAAATACGCCCACATAAAGCCCTCTATAACTTTGGAGAATATATTTCATTAATCTTTTTAATACTGTTAAATCTAATTTACCGCCACTTGGTGCGCCTGGTTTAACTTTTTTAATCATTGTCGTCACCTCGTTTCTGTGTTTCGAATACTTCTTGGTACATTTCATTATTTTCTAATAACTCAGTATGTGTACCCATTCCAATAATATCTCCTTCATCCATAACTAAGATACGATCAGCATCTTCTATAGAGGAGATTCTTTGAGAAATTATAATTTTTGTAACATCAGGTAATGTGTCTCTTAACGCTTCTCTGATTTCACTGTCTGTTTTTGTATCAACAGCACTGGTTGAGTCATCCAAGATTAAGATCTTTGGTTTCTTAAGTAGTGCTCGTGCGATTGTTAATCTTTGTTTTTGACCACCTGAAAAGTTAGATCCGCCTTGTTCAACATGAGACTCATATTGGTCCGGCATTGCTTCAATGAAGCCTTGAGCACTCGATAGTCGTGTTGCTTCTTTAACTTCTTCTAGCGTCGCGTTTTCGTTACCCCAGCGCATATTCTCTAAGACTGTTCCTGAGAATAGTACGTTTTTCTGAAGCACCATCGCAACACCATCACGAAGTGTTTCTAAGTCGTAATCTCTTACGTCAACACCACCAACAAGTACTACACCTTCTTTTACATCATAAAGTCTTGGTATTAAACTTGTAAGTGTTGTTTTGGATGATCCAGTTGATCCTAAGATACCAATTGTTTCTCCACTCTTAATTTTTAAGTTAACATGATTTAGGACATACTTTTCTTTATCTTCATAGTATCCAAATGAAACATCGTTAAACTCAATATCACCATTTAAAATCTCGGTGATTGGATTTTCTGGGTTTGTAATACTTGGTTTTTCCTCAAGTACTTCAACAATACGTTTAGCGGATGCTGCTGACATTGATAACATTACAAATATCATTGAAAGCATCATTAAGCTAAATAGAATATTGAATGTGTAATTGAACATACTCATAAGTTCACCTGTAGACATGCCGCCTACAGAAACCATTTTAGCCCCAAACCAGCTTAGCGCAATCATTGTTGCATACATTGTAAATTGCATTAAAGGCGCATTGAAGACTAAATAGTTTTCAGCACGTCTAAATGTTTTTCTTAGACTGCTTGCAGCATTGAAGAATTTTTCCTTTTCATCTTCTTCCTTAACGTATGCTTTAACGACTCTAATGTTAGATACGTTTTCTTGGATACTTGCATTTAAGTCATCATACTTTTTAAATCCTTCAGTATAAATTGGCATAACCTTAACAATTAAAAATGACAGTACTACAGATAAAAACACTACAGACACTAAGAATATCATTGCTAATTTAGAGTTAATATAAAATGTCATAAACATTGCAGTAATTAACATCATCGGTGCACGCACCATCATACGCAATGACATTTGATAAGCATTTTGAACGTTTGTAACATCTGTCATCATGCGTGTTACAAGTCCTGAAGTTGAGAACTTATCCATGTTTTCAAAACTAAAGTCTTGAATGTTTTTAAACATACTACTTCTAATATTTCTTGCAATTCCTGCAGAAGCATATGCAGCATAATTACCATTTAAAAATCCAAGACCTAAGGACATTCCTGCTATCGCAAACATGAGTACGCCATAGAAGATAACCATCTTCATATCACCTTTGTTTACACCTTGGTCAATAATCATCCCCATTAATAATGGCAATGATAATTCTAGTATTACTTCGACTCCCATAATTAATGGTGCTAGGATCGAAGCTTTTTTATATTCTTTTACTTCTTGTAATAATCTTTTTATCATATTCATAACATCACCCTATATTTTCTTTCATTTGATCTAAGACATAAAAAAAGACTTCTAAATCTTCTTCGTCTATATTTTTTCGTAACATGCGTTCCATATTCAGCATTTTTAAAGACATCTCATCTATTACTGATAATGTCTTATCTGTTAACTCAATTTTTTTTAATCTACCATCATGTATTTCTCGTACACGACACAGATAGCCATCCCTCTCAAGTACATTGAGAATTTCGGTTGCTGTAGAACGTCGGATATGAAGATAATGTTCAATATCTTTTTGATACACAACTTCATCATTTTGATATACATACATCAACACACGAACTTGACCATGCGTTAACTCAATAGAATCTTCAGTACGTTCTTTCTCTATCTTATGTTTAATAGATTGTTGTAACTGTCGTAACTCTAAACCTATCTTTCGTTCCACTTCTACACCTCTCTCCATCAATGTTAGGTACCGAACTATCTTACACTATCATAGGTTTAGTTGTCAAGATAACGGCATTTTTCACAAAGTAAAAGAAGCACCATTGTGGATGCTTCACCATTTACTCTTAACTTTGTCTCAAGATGTTTTCTGTTACGTATTTAAATTTCAAGGATTCTAATGATAGGTCTATGATTTCAATATTAAGCTCTTTCTTATTTACTTCCATGTTTTGAAGAAAATCTTTATTTTTTATTAAGCTTCTCCATAACAGTTTCTTTTCTGATTCATTTATCTCTATACCGTATAGCTGATTGGATAAGAAAATAACGATCAACTCTAAACTTTCTTTATTAATCTCAATATTAGAAGATTTTATTTTTTGTGATATGCGATTAAAGTCTTCTCCATCAAATTTTGGTTGAAGGCCTCTTATTGGATTAACGAGCAGTTGGGTTGATGAATTCATCAAGTTTACAAAAGTAAATAAATTATATTTTTGATGTTCACTCATCATATTGTATTCAGTTCCAAAACTTTTTACTGCATCTATTGCTTTTAAAAGAAGTTTAATTTCTTCTGAAATTTTTTCGATTCGTTCATTTATTTCTAAAATTGCAAGTTTAAAGTGATTAGTATCTCTCATACTTATTGCTGTGAAAACTGTCTCCAACTTGTTTTTCTCTTTTACAGATTTGAATGCTGTTAAGCCCATTACTAAAAATGAAACTCCAGATATTACCATCCCTACTGGATTGGACAAGCCCAGGATATAAGATCCGGCTGCCATTCCACCACCTCCTGCTGAAACTGCTCCTCCACCAAGCCATGCAAGTGCAGCATTTTGCGCAACAACTCCGGATAGACTTGAGATTGCGGTTCCTGTAGATGCAACACCATATGTTGTAGCGATTCCCATAGCCACATTCGGAGCTAATGTTGCCACACCTACTCCTGCTCCTATCCCAGCTGCGCCTTTGCCCGCTACTTTTATTGCAGTGATTTTATAATCATCTGTAATCTTATCTACCTGTTCTAACCAATTGAGTCTTACTTCTGATAGTTCATTAAGTTCTATGACATTTTCAGTGGGAACACCTCTTATATCATCAAAACATTTTTGTAGTTTATTAAGTTCCATACAAAGTGCACTTGAATATTCACCTAGTTTTTGGATTTTTTCATTTAATTTTTCCGATGCCTTTAAGGCTAATTCTTGCTGGATTTTAAAATTTTTCTTCACTGTCTTTCGGCTCATTGAAATACAAATCTCCTTCTTCTTTGGTTCTAATAATTAAATGTTCGGGTACATTTCTTTTTTCTGTAAGTTTTATTGAAGATTCAAATGCTTCAATATATACTGTGCTATTCTCAAAGTCAGAAATCATGTTTTTCAGATCATTATCCTCATAAATATATGCTAATTCTTCGAGTCCTTGAATATAGTGGTTGAGAATCGTTTTCTTTCTTTTAATATTATGTGCATCGCCTATCTGTTTAACTCTCACTGACCTATTTACTTCACCATATAGAGAAATTGTAAACCTGCCGATCCCTACTATATTTAATCGTAAGAAGAACTGACGTGGATTAAACCAGTTTGTAAAGAAATCATACGATTGATACAACGAATATCCAAGATCTATAAGACAAAATGCGCCATGAGATACTGTGGTGCTAGAATAAAAATAGGAGAAGTAAAACATAGAGTTTCTTAATCGGTTATAATGTATATAACAAGGAGAGAAATTATTATGGCAAAACATTATGATAAAGAATTTAAAGAAAATGCACTTAAATACAGAGAGGCTAATCCTAAATTATCTGTTGCAGCTGTTTGTAGGAACCTGGGAATTTCTCCTGCAACATACTACAACTGGAAGCGATCCGCTGATGCGAACGATGACCAAGTTGTCCACCGTGGGCCAGGAAATTTCAGCTCTGATGAAGCAAAGGAAAACACAAGACTGAGAAGAGAATTGAAAAACACACAAGATGCTTTAGAGATCTTAAAAAAAGCGATGGGTATTCTGGCGAAAGACGAACAGAAGTAATTTACACTTGTGTAGCAGAAAGAGCTCAAACTATATCTGTTAACGGTGTACTCCCAATACTTGGTGTTTCATCATCTGGTTATTATGATTGGCTAAAACGACCAATTTCCAATCAAGAAAAGAAAAAGATACAAGTAAAAAAAGAAATTAAGAAAATACATGAAGCTTCTTTCAAAATCTATGGGGCACCTAAAATAACCGCAATTTTACATAAATCAGGTATATCGATCTCTGAAAGAACAGTCTCTGGATATATGAAGGAAGACGAAATAAGGGCGAGGTACCGCAAACCATACACTGCTACGACCCTAAATAGTGATTTTTCAAATCAATTAAAAGATATCTTAAAAAGAGACTTCAATCCTGACTCACCAAATACGGTTTGGTGTACAGACATAACTTATGTATGGACACGTGTAGGATTTGTATATCTAACAAGTGTCATGGATTTATATTCTAAAAAAATTATTGCATGGGAGATTTCGGAAAACTTAAACACAGACTCCGTCGTTAAATGTATAGAGAAAGCTAAAAGAAGGCGTAACACGGACGAACCAGTTATCATCCATAG
>CAYPHX010000032.1:0-15287 GCA_964410635.1 uncultured Erysipelothrix sp.
TATAATATTTTCAAACTATTTCATAAAACTACTTGATTCTTATATAGTTATCTTTTTTATCTAGAAGTACCATATCATACAGTCTTATGAATCTCAAAAGTAATAACCATCATCATGTAATTCTTTTTCCAACTCAGCGCTGGTGTTAACTATGTTATACTTAAACAAAGGGGTATTAACATGAGAAAAACTATCATCACTTCATCCAATCATCGACAACCATTGGCAAATATTTTAACGAGTAAAGAAGCAGTTTTGACAGGGGTTCAAATCTTGCCTTTTAATGCACATTTCTACGAACCAAAAACCAATCCCGACTTGGACACACTTCAAGAGTTTGATGGGTTACAAAGATTAAAATTACGTAAACTACAAACACTAATTTCATTCCCTAAAACTTTACACGACTTTAAAGATTTGGCACAAAAACTCAATGCTTATAAGCTTACTTTAGATGATTTACCGTTAGATAATGAATACGACGAAGATATTAGAGATATCCTAGAATATCTAAATAAAAGTATTAAAAAAGTAGATGATAACATTTATTATTTAAGTGAGGGCTTAGCTCACCATCATTTACATTACTTAGAAACAACAGGTTATCAAGAATTTGAAATTGAAACCACTCAACACCCCCATACAATTCAATATAAAAATGCTTTAAACTTTAGACAAGAGATTGAAGGGGCAATACAATCTATATTAAAAGAGAACCTTGATGATGTCGCAATAATAATCCCAAATAAAGCATCAAATCTTCCTTTTGTACAAAGTGTACTAGAAAGATATGGTCTATTTACTGCCAATAACTCAAGTTTTGAATTGGTAAAAAGACAATATATTGCTTTCTTAGATTATATTTTAAATCCTAATACTCAATCAATTATTGATATTTTAGAAAATAATGTTTTCAAGTTATACCAAACAGATGCAATCCTATTTTATATTTCCCACTTTAGTTTAGAGACTACTGATATCTTACATAATTTCAATCAATTTGATGCAGAGAATAAAGTAAACTTTGCAAAAGACTTAATAAAACTACAAAATGATATTCAAGACAATGTACACCTGCTTCAAGAAAAATTAAATGCATTCAGTTGTTTACCATTTGAGGATAAATTGTTATTGGCTTTGGAGTATGTAACTGATTTTGACGCAGCTTCTTCTAGGAAGATACACAACTACCTCCAAAATATATTCTCAGGTATTACACAAGATAACTTAACCTTTGTGAAAGATCAAATCAGTAGAATGGGCGATGATACTGAGATACATCCGCGAGTAAAAATTTATGATATCAATGCACTTCCTATCAAGCCAATAAAACATGTTATTGCATTAGGGTTGAGTGCCAAGACTTTGCCAGGAATCAAAGGACAAAGTGGTATCTTAGATGAAGCCTATCTTTCGCGTATCAACAATTATCCTACGCAAACAGAAAGAAATAACCATCAGTTAAAACAAAAACTTTCACTGTTTAATAAAGCAGAGAACCTTGTGCTTTCATATCATTTAATTAATTTTGAAGGTAAGACACAAGAACCTTCCTTTAATGTAGAAAACTTTGTAAAAGAGAATGGTATCAACAAGCCAACTGCTTGGAAGATTGTTGAAAATGATCCTTTTATGCAAGAGAATAAGAAGCTATCAGAAGACATTGCCAAGAAGCTTTATTTGAAAAACGGAAAACTGCCTGCCTCAGCTTCAAGTTTAGAGAAGTATGTTAAAGATCCATACAAGTATTTTCTTGAAGAAGGTTTAAAACTATCCCAACCTTTTGATTTTGGATTTGATGCTAGAGTTTTAGGGATATTAACACATGAAGTTTTAGAAAAGAAAATGGTTGATGATAGCATCCAATTTAGTGATATATGGAACTCTTACAAAAATTATTTCTCCAAGCATAATCATTTTATTACACATCTCATTAATTTTAGTGAAAAGACTGTTTCTTTTCATATTGATCGATTACGTAATTTACTTAAGGACTCAGACTTTAGGATTTATGAACAGGAAAAATATCTACAAGATGAATCTGTATTTAATGGTTATGCTATGAGAGGGTTTGTTGATAGAATTGATGTCATAGAAAAAGAAGGAAATACTTCGATGATGGTCATTGATTATAAGAGTTCAGACCATAGTCTGTCAGCTTCCAGTATTAAAAAAGGTGAGCAAATTCAACTTTTAAACTATGCAATTTTATTACATCACAAAATGAAAGTGGATATCTTTGGTGTCTATTATTATAGTGTGAACAGAAAGCGTACCGAAGAATTGATATACAGTTATAAACAGAGTCGTGGAATTGATGTACCAACCGCATCAACAATAGATGATTATCTAGAGAATTTTGTCTTTAATGGTTGGAATTTTACGAATATTGATTACTTTAATGTTGATGTTGAAAGTTTCAAGAGTTCGAAACACCACACAACAAATGATTTTAAACTATCAAAGGGTTCTGTCTTTGATTTAGAAGTTACCGAGAACTTTATGAAAGTATTGCTGCAAAAAATCAAAAGAAATATACTCACAGGCGTTATTGATAAGGACACTTTAGATGATGACTTTATTAAACACCCGGTGATTAGACTAGAGGATATTAATGGATGGGAGGAAAAGAAATGAGTAAATTTGCCCCTAATAAAGATCAACAAACAGCAATCGATGCTTTGGGCAAAAATGTTATTGTGTCTGCATCAGCTGGTGCAGGAAAAACAGCCACATTAATCGACCGTTTAATGAAACGTATTCTTGTAGATGGTTTAAGTGTTAATGAAATTTGTGCCCTAACTTTCACTGATGCTGCTGCAGGGGATATGAAAATTAAACTTTTAGAGGCTTTGAATGAAAGCTATCAAAAAGAGGAAACACCTCAAGCAGAAAAAGATATTCTCTCAAGGGAGATTGCTCTTGTAGAAACAGCTGATATCACTACAATACACTCATTCTGTTTAACAATTATTAAAAATTACGGTTATATCTTGAATATCGATCCGGCTCGTAGCGATAACATTCTTGATCCTGCACAATCTGAGTTGTATAAAAAGAAGGCGCTACAAATAACTTTAAATGATTATGCTTCAAAGTATCCTGAGAAACTCGATATGCTTTTGAATTCTTTAATTACATCGCCTTCCTATCTTGTCCCTCTTGAAGAAAGTATTACTAAGATTGCGGAGTATCTTAATACTAAACCTAATATTGAGCGTGCTCTAGAAGACATTAAAAATGCCTATGCAGTCACATCTTTTAATGATTTTCCAAATGATGTAAAACGCGCATTCTTTAAAACTTATGCTCTAAAGCTAACAATTGTGCGAGATGCTCTGGATAATTACATGGATGTTTCCTTTGAAAGATATAAGGATGGGAATAAACTAGAGAACTTTACGCCTTTAAAAACACTTCAAGCAGCAGTAAGCACTTTAATTTCTCAAGCGGAGGCACTCGATCTTGCTTTTTATAATGATCTTTTATCACCATTTAATATCGCCATAAAGGCTGCGCCAAAATCTCCAGACTTAAAAGATGATCTAAAGAATTTAACTAATGCAATGAATGATGTCATTAAGTACTACCAACCACTTGATACAATGTTTGAAGTAATTAAAGCTCAAAAGAATACAGTACATGAGCTATGTTACTTAGCAGTTAATTATTTAAATAGCTTTGATACAATCAAAGAAACTGAAAATGTCTTTGATTTTGATGATTTTGAAAAATATGCGCTAAAGATTTTATTACATAATGATGGTTATATCTCTAAACTTATGCAACAGCGCTATAAGGAAATAATGGTTGATGAATTTCAAGATACCAATGATTACCAGGATAATATTATCTGCTCAATCTCAAGGGGGAATAATATTTTTAGAGTCGGTGACATTAAACAGTCTATCTACCAATTTAGAGGTGCTAAACCATCAATTATGCAAAGTTATCTACAGGATCAAAACAATCAAAAAGTCATTTTTGGTTTCAATTACCGTTCTTCAGATAATATCGTTAATTATAATAATGATCTATATAAAAAACTGATGTCTTTAACTGAGAATTTTCAATATACGGAAGATGATAAAGTAGTAGCGGGAAATAGCAAAGCAAAAGTTAATAATCCCGAAGTTAAGATTCATCTGATAAATTATGAGACTTTAGCTGAAGAACAGCGTTTTACTGCAACAGATGTTCATGATTTACGTGCGAAGGTAGTAGCAAACCAAATCATTGAAATGAAAGAACAAGGACGCTTTGATTATCACGAGATGACAATTTTAGTGAGAACTCATGCACCAAAGATTTATTTAAAGAAAGCTTTTGAAGAAGCTAATATCCCTCACTTTATTGATGATCGTAGTGGTTTTTATACTTCTGGAGTCATCGATCAAGTCTTATCTTGGCTTCGTTTTTCAATCCATCAAGATGATAATTACTTGGTATCAATTCTGAGTTCACCTTTTATCGGGTATTCAATGGATCAAATTGCAAACTTAAAGATTCATGCTGATAGACTTTATACATCGCTTAAAGCTTTAGATCGAGAAACTTATGATTTAATTGAAGATACTTGCTTAAGTTTTAGAAATTTAGATGTTGTAAGTGTCTTAACTAAACTTTATAACTTGAATAATACATACCATGAAAAGTTATCAATACAAGTGAAAACAAATCTTGATCTGCTTTTAGAAAAAGCAATCAACTTTCAAAGTACAACCAGTGCCAGTTTATTAGGCTTTATCCGATTTGTAGAAAATATTGATGATGAGAATAATTCTGAGGCAGTTCCAATCAACGATGAAGAGAATGTTGTAAGAGTCATGACTTGGCATCAATCAAAGGGACTTCAATATCCTCTAACAATTCTTTGGCCAACAGGACCCGTGAATACAAAAGAATTTACATCTCGAGTCCTTACTGATGATTTGTTTGGTGTAACACTCAAAGACATGAGTACTGAAATCAATCAAGAGCGTCGTAGTGTTTATCGTATGCTTGCTGAAAGCAAGCAAAATCAAGAAGCTGTCGAAGAGTATTTAAGACTCCTTTATGTAGCCACAACACGTGCACAGGAAAAACTTATTATCTTTGATGTAGTTAAAGAAATTCCAACTAAAGATGTCAGTAAGTTTACACTTTATAACTTTAGATCTAGTACTCAGCTTTTTTATCCTGTTATCTCAAAACATATGAAACGTTATGAAGATAATTTGGAAGATATTGAGTTTAAAAAACTTGATGTTCCATTAACACCCAATACAGAAGATTTATCTTTCTTACATCGCTTTGATGAAGTAACTGAAGCAACTATAATTCAGTCTAAACCTAAATTTGAATTTAATAAGAACTTTGTAGAAAGTGTTTCTTACGGTAATAAACTTCATGAAGCTGTGGAGAACTTACCCCATCGAACTTATGTTGATGATGATTTTAAAGATGTTGAACCACGCTTCATAAACAAATTGAAATCATATAACAATCATCCTTTTACCCAAGAACTTTATCTTGCGAACGCAATCGAAAATGAGATGCCTGTTCTTTATACACAAGGCGGAAAAACAATTCAGGGTATCATTGACTTTTATGCAGTATTTGATGATAAGTTGATAATTGTTGACTATAAAACAGATGCTGTTGAGACGGATGTTCTCATCGAAAGATATACGCATCAGCTCTTAGCATATAAAAAAGCTCTGAATACTGTGTATCCAAAGCTTGATATTCTGACATATATTTATAGTTTTAATTTAGATGACTATATTGAAGTTAGAGTTGATGCCATAGCTTGAGTGTTTGAATCATGTGTTGGATATTTCCATCACCAGCAAACTTCAAGCTATCTGAGAAATCAGAGTCTAGGTCGATCCACAATAGTGGGTTGACCTCTTTTATTAGTTCGACTTCTTGATCTAAGAAGCCATAATATACTTGTAACTCTAAGTTATCATGATCATATTGTGTAAAGAATAGTTTTTCGATCGATATATCATCGGGATGAATTCCAGTTTCTTCGTGTAGCTCACGATATGCTGCTTCCAAATGATTTTCTTGAGTCTCTACTTTACCACCCACAAAGTTATAGAGCCCTTTATAAGGTTCTTTTTCTCTATAACACATGAGTACTTTATTTTTTTCTTTATTGACAACTATTATTAAATTTACAACACGCATTAGTCTGCAAATAGTTCAAATAAAACGGATACAGGTGTATTCATCTGAATTGATTCAATTGCTTTTGCTAGCATGTATGCTACGGAAATTTCTTTAATCTTAGGTTCATTACGTGCAGCTTCACTTAATGTAATTGTGTTTGTAATGAGTAGTTCTTTAATATTTGAGTTTGAGATTCTCTCAACTGCTGGTCCTGATAAGATACCATGAGTACATGCACAATATACTTCTTTTGCACCGCGTGCATAGAGTAAGTCAATACCACCCATGAGTGATCCTGCTGTATCAACCATATCGTCAATCACAATTGCAATTTTACCATCAACATCACCAACTAGGTTCATTGCTTCTGCAACGTTTGGTTTTGTACGGCGTTTGTCAATAATCGCAATTGTTGAGTTTGGAATTGTGTCTGATAAGCGTCGCGCACGAGTCGCGCCACCATGGTCAGGTGATACAATAACAATTTCATCATCAAATTTCTTTTTACGGTAGTATTGTCCAATCATTGCTACAGCTGTAAGGTCATCAATAGGAATATTGAAGAATCCTTGAATCTGAGAAGCATGTAGGTCAATTGTAACTACACGATCTGCTCCTGCTGTTTGTAGTAAGTCAGCCATTAATTTAGCAGTAATTGGTTGTCTTGCGCGTGCTTTCCTATCTTGTCGTGCATAACCATAGTAAGGCATAATAACAGTAACTGATTTTGCAGAGGCACGTTTAAATGCATCCAGTGCAATCAGCACTTCCATATAGCTTTCACTTACAGGTCTGGATGTTGATTGAATTAAAAATACATCTTTACCACGTACAGTTTCATCTGGTTCAACTAAGATTTCACCATCCGCAAAGTGTCTTACTGATATTCTTCCTAAGTCTAAGTCTAAATGTCCACAAATCTCTTCAGCTAATACTTTATTAGTTGAGAGTGCAAAAATAATAATATTTTCCATCGTCTAAATCTTTCCTTTTTCACTTAAATATTTCTTGCCAGAATCTTTTTTGTTTACTTGTTTTTCTCTAGCAATTGCCATTTCTCCATCCTTTACATCTTCTGTAATGAATGAACCTGCTGCAATAACCGCCTGAGTTCCAATTTTGATAGGGGCTAATAAGCCTGTCTGACTACCGATAAATGAATAATCACCTATCTCTGTCGTGTTTTTATTTTTGCCATCATAATTGACACTCACAACGCCACAACCTATATTAACACATTTTCCAAGCTTTGCGTTACCTAAATAGCTTAAATGTGCAATTGAAGTGTTATTGCCAACACTCGTTGTCTTTAATTCAACAAAATTTCCGACTCTGACACCATTTTTCACGTCACTTTGTTCACGAATATGTGCAAAAGGACCTACTGTTGTATCAGCCCCAACATTAGAATTAATGATTTTAGAAGCGTCTATTCTAGATAAAGCGCCAATTTTGGAATTTTCAATCCATGAGCCTGGCGTAATCTCTACACCTTTTCCTATCTTACTGTTTCCATAAATATGTACATTAGGATAAATTGTAACATCTTTCTCAATCTCTACATCTACACCAATATATGTGTGCTCTGGATCAATTAGTGTCACTCCGTTAATAACATGTTTTGTATTAATTCTTTCTTGCAGCCACTTGTTTGCTTTATGTAGCTCTACTCGATCATTAATTCCCATAAATTCGGATTCATCTTCAACTCGGATTGCCTGAATTGTATGACCATTTTTACGCATGATTGAAATTAAGTCAATAATATTCAATTCATCTTTCATATCATTACTTATTTCCGGTAGATATTTAAATAGAAGTGCATTATCAATACAGTAGACACCTAAGTTAATCTCTTTAGATGTTTGCTCCAGTGAAGTAGCGCTATCTATATCAACGATCTTTTTAACATTTCCTTGTGTATCGCGGATAACACGGTTGTATCGACCCGGATTTTTTACAACTGCCGTAACAATTGTTAAATCAAAACCATTATGACTTTCAATGATACCTTCAAGAGTTTCAGACTGGATTAAAGCCCCATCTCCAAAAAGAATCAGAGTATGACCTTCTTTTCCTTCAAGTTGTGTTACCTTTTTAACAGCGTCCGCCGTTCCTAATTGTTCATCTTGAATTGCATAATTTACACGGTCTTTTAAGTAGTCTTTTATATCGTCACTTTTATGACCCACCACTAAAACTGTTTCATCAATCTCTATTTCATTCATATGGTCAATCACATGCCCTATTATTGGTTTTCTCAATAAGGGATGCATTACCTTGTTTGTGTCTGATTGCATTCTGGTTCCTTTACCAGCTGCCAATACGATTGCATATCTTTTCATACGCTACCTCCTAGTTACTCTTTATGTATACGTCCATATTTTACAAATGGGTATTTAAGACTCATCTTAGAAAATGCTTGCATAACAATCTCTTTATCTTGACTTAAACCATAGATACATGAACCACTACCTGTCATACCAACGCCTTCGAGGCCTAAAGTATCCAGTCGTTTCATCACTTTTTTCATGCCATCAAATCTACCTTCAACCGTTGATTGAAAGGAGTTATAACGGTTTAATAATATATCTTCATAAGAACCAGATTCACATGCATCACGCATTTTCTCCATACTATTTTCATGCTCTGGATCAATTGCTTCAAACTTTCTTAAGAAAGACTTTGTGCTGATGCCAAATCGTGGCTTCACGACCAGATAGTAAAGTTCTGTATTTAAGTTAATAGGATTTACTATTTCTCCAATGCCTTCTACTGTTGCAGGTTTAGATTCTATACAAAATGGAGTATCTTCATCGATTCTCATCGCAATATCAATTTTATCTTCTAGAGTCATGTTGAGATCATACATACGATCAAACATATTTATTACTGCTGCTGCATTGCTAGAGCCACCACCCATTCCAGATTGTGCTGGAATATTCTTAACGATATGAACTTTAAAGTTGTCTTTAATTTTATACTTGTGCTTAAGTAAATTCAAAGCACGGTAAACAGTATTACGTTTGTCGTTTGGTAAGAACTTTTTATTTGTAGTAATTTCCATAGTTTCATTTTTATCTAAATACACCATGTCAAAAAGGTCAATTGGTACAATGACATTTTTGAATTTTAACGCGTTCTTATCTTTGTAAGCATATAAAGAAAGCGTGAGTTTAGCATACGCTTTCTCACGCATGATCTAGCGCTCCATAAATTTTCTTAAAATCTTCAAAACTTAGAGCATCGGCTCTCACGTTCACTTCATAACCCAAATCAGTTATAACCTTTGATAAGTTAACATCTAACTTTAATGTTTTTAGGTTGTTTAACAATGTTTTTCTTCTAAACTGAAAACAAGACTTTAAAAAAGTAAAGAATTCTTGTTCATTATATTCCATCGTATTATGCGTTGGAGATAACGTCAGTACAACGGACTCTACTTCCGGTCTTGGGTGGAATGATTCTTTCGATACATGCATTGCAACTTTCACATCAAAATAATATTGAATTTGAATGCTCAAAGCATTATAATCTTTTGTACCTGGTTTAGCACTTAAACGATCGCCAATCTCTTTTTGCACCATTAAAGTCATGCGATTCACTGGTAATTCCATTAATTTAAACAAAAGTGGTGTCGTAATATAATACGGTAAGTTCGCACAGACATCCATAGGCCTTTGTTTAAGCGATTCTAAGTCTGCCTTTAGAAAGTCTTGCAAAATTACAGAAACGTTCTCTAGGCCGTCTAAACTCTCTTTCAGTATTTCAACCATGTGTGGATCAATCTCGTATGCGATAACTTCATCATAATTATATGATAGTTGTTGAGTTAGCGCACCTAAGCCCGGTCCAATCTCTAATACTAGAGGTCCTGATCCACTATGTCTTGCGATGGTTTTCACAACAGATGGGTCAATGATAAAGTTTTGACCAAACTTCTTTTTTGCATAGCGCTCGTACTTCTCCAAGTACTTCATGCTTACAGTTTTATTTGCTATATTTTCCAAATTATTACTCCTCTGTTAATATATCTTCTATTTCTCTCTTACTTAAGTTAAGCATATTCAAATACTTGAATGCACGTTTCGCATTCATTTTTGGAATATTTAATCTTGTTGATAAAATATCTCTTAGATCTTGAGAATCGACTCTACCATTAAGACCTAATTCAAAAAACTCAGCCATACTTAGGCTGTCACTTTTGACATCGAAACTTGCTACCTTCTTAAGAGCCTCTACAATATCTTCACAGCTCGCATGTTCAATTCCCACTTTAGTTTTATTGCGAGATTGCTTTAACGATAATGATGCATGCTTACATGAACCTACAGTATCAATGATTTTAGTACGAATCATTTCTCCGGGTCCATCAGGGTCTGTAAAAACAATGATACCTTGTTTGTCATTTAATCTTTTGCAAAGGTCTAAAACTTGTTTAGATAAGTGCGTACCCTGAGTTGTAATAACATCAGCATTTACACAAGACTTAATTCTTTCTAAATCATGTTTTCCTTCAACTACGATTGTTTCTTTTATATTTAACTTATTCATACTAAAATTATAACATGAATGAGTATTACTTTAAACGCGCACTGCATAAAAAAAGAAGGCTACATTGCCTTCTTATACATCACAATTGAACAAGCCGTTTGTTTTTGTACGACTGTTCATCTCTAATACTTCGATATCCACAGGATACTTACGTCCCATGTACACAGTTGGATCACTTTCAGATCCAATAAATAGGTCTGTCTTTGAACCTTGGATTGCGCCACCTCTATCTAGAACAATGGCTTTAAATGGCTTGTTGTTTTCAATACCATAACCACTAATAGTGTGATTACTTACTTCAACAACAGTACATAATGGAATTGCTGATGAAGTTGCAAGAATATAGTAACCTTCATAAGTGATTCCTTTTTTCCAAGTTCCATCTTTTTGGCGTACTTCATTATTACCGATTTGAATACCAGCTGAAGTGTTTCCACGTTCATTACTGTTATTACAACCATAACAATCGTATCCATAACGTGTCATACGACTTGAAGTAAACTTAGACCCAGGTTTTGCTTTTTGACCATTCGCATAAATTGTCGGAGTTGTTGGTGTTACATGCATCTCATCCTCTAACTCAACACGTGTTAGTCTTTCACCATTAATATTGTAAGAAACTGCAAACTTTTTAATCGCATGTCCTCTTACACCATCTTTAACTTTTGCACTAATAAAATCTGCCCCACCAGGAACATTGTGTTGGCCATTTTGTGTCTCCACCCATGGCTCTTCCAGTTCAACTCGTTCTTCTTCAATTTCTGTTCTATATGGTTTTGGTTCAATTTTATTTATTTGTGTATCAAATGAGGGATAAACCAAGCTTGTATTTGCGTCGGCGTTGACAGCACAACCCGCTAATAGGCCAAGTATTATCATTGTGATCATAAACATGATATGTTTTTTCATCAAATGTCTCCTTTCAAAAAAGACTGTAAAACAATACCATAAAGCATTTTTTTGGTCAAATTAACGACCAAATTTGCACGAGAAAAACATAAAAAGAGCAGAAAACCCACTAAACAGTGGGTTTAATCATATAATAAACTTTATGTGAGCATATGTGATTATGCGAAAAACTCGATAATTGTCTCATTTTCAGTAATACGTTTTCCAAAAATTCCCCATGGTACAAAGGTAACAATAAGCTCTGAAGCAAAGACTGTAAACATCGTAATTACCAGTGGTAAATCAAACATCACATTCAACATTAGACCAATAATAATACCATTTATAACAGATGGAACTAAGTATTGTAGCCATCTATTTTTAAGTTTTGTCATAATAACTAAAGATAAATATGTCGCGAATGTTCCGACAACAACATCAACAATTCCAACTGGACTAAAGCCATTTGACAATAATGTTCCAAGAACAATACCTACCATATTCTTGGGATGAACCAGCACTAATATTAGTAACATTTCAGATGCTCTAAACTGCTCCGATCCAAATGCTACTCCTTGAAATGCAAAGGTGATTGCCACATATAAGGCAGCTATCATCGCTTGTAGTACAAGCTCTTTTGTATTAAATTTCATTTTTTATCACTCTCTTCTCTTCGGTATTATATCATAATTAGTTTACTATATTGAGTAATCCTGCCTGATATCATTCAAATAAAGTGTTACACATTAAAACATCTTCTAAATAAGTTAACCACATACCCCAAACTATTGATTTTCATGCAATTATAAGGCATACTATATCTAAATACAAAGAAGAGAAAAGTAAGTAAACAAAGCGTTTAAAGAGAGTTTGTACTGGTGAAATCAAACAACATTTTTTTACTGAACATGGCCTTGGAGTAATATAACTGAAATTAAGTAAGTTATATCGGTGTCAACCGTTATCATGTTAAAGATATCTTATAGATATAAATTTGGGTGGTACCACGGTTAATTCGTCCCTTGGCTGGGATTTTTTTTATGATTAGAGGGTGATTAAATGATAGAACTAAAAAATGTATCCAAAACATTCATTACGCCAAAACTTGAAGTTAAGGCAGTACAGAATGTCTCCACACATGTAAAAGAAGGAGAGATCTTTGGAATTATCGGTTATAGTGGCGCAGGTAAAAGTACCATGGTGCGTCTACTCAACCTTTTGGAGCGTCCTGATAGTGGAGAAGTCATTGTTGATAAAACTGACTTAATGAAGCTAACAGACAATCAGCTACGTGAGAAAAGAAAAAGCATTGGCATGATTTTCCAACAGTTTAATCTTTTTGCATCAAGAACGGTTTATGAAAATGTAAGCTTCGCCTTACCAAAACATCATCAAAAGGAAAAAGTGGTCGAACTACTTAAACTCGTTGGAATTGAAGACAAGATCAATGCCTACCCTTCAGAACTTTCAGGCGGTCAAAAACAGCGTGTCGCAATCGCGCGGGCACTTGCAAACGACCCCAAAGTTTTACTCTGTGATGAGCCTACATCCGCTTTAGACCCACAAACAACCCATCAAATACTAGGTTTACTCAAAGAACTTAATAAGAAGCTCGGTATTACTATTGTCATCATCACACACGAAATGGCAGTAATTAAGGAAATTTGTGATCATGTTGCAGTAATGGAAGACGGCTTTATCGTTGAAGATAACATCGTAGAAGAAGTATTCTCAAATCCACAATCCAATATTACTAAAGAATTTACATCTTCAATGAAAAACGTGGGTGTCATTCAAAATATACTTCTAGAAAATAAAGAGGTTCTTAATATACAAGATGGTGAGTATGTATTAAAGTTAGACTTTGTTGGTTCGGAAACTGCCGTACCACTGATTTCCGAAATCTCTAAGAAGTTTGATATCTACGCAAGCATTATATATGGTACGGTAGATGTCATAAAAAACATGCCACTTGGTTCACTTATCATTATTCTTAAAGGAGATAAGCTCATCCAAGAAGAAGCGATTGAATACTTAAAAGAATCAGCACAAGTGGAGGTGTTAATCCATGCTTAATCAATATTTACCGAATTTCGTAAAGTATTATGACGAGTTTATTACATCTCTTATAGAAACATCACAAATGATGCTTATATCAGGAACACTGGTCATTCTAATTGGTATGTTTATTGGAGTCTTCCTGGTAGTTACAAAGCCAGGTGGGATTCTTGAGAACAAAATCGCTAATAAGATTCTAGATGGACTGACAAACCTCGTATGGTCTATTCCATTCCTAATTCTATATATGATGCTTTATCCACTTGTAGCAGCCATCTTTAAACAAAAGTCACTTTCTGTTACAGGAGCAATTATTCCCTTAGTTATAGGAGCGATACCGTTCTTTATAAGACAAGTAGAATCAGCCCTACTCGATGTAGATTCAGGACTGATTGAAGCTGCCCAGTCAATGGGAACATCAAATAAGGACATCATTACACGTGTTTACTTAAAAGAAAGTATCCCAAGCCTTGCTCGTGGGGCTTCTATAACACTTGTAGTTCTCTTTGGTTTAACTACAATAGCTGGATCCTTTGGTCCAGGTGGTCTTGGAATCTTTGTTAAAAGATATGGACACGATCGAAACATGAAAGACATCCTTTATGTCTCTGTTATTGTAATAATTCTCATCGTATCTATGATTCAATCAATCGGTGCTTACATCGCTAAAAAGACAACACATTAAATAGACATCTGACTGATGTCTGTTTTTTTATTGACAACCCTTGCCACACTAGGTATCATATACATAGAGGCACAAGGGAGGTAATGCTATGAATCAGAATAAAAGGTTATTGGTTCTATCCACTTTAGAATCTAAAGATATGCATGGTTTCGAAATTATTGAAACATTGCACAACAATCTTAATAACACTTTTGATCTAAACGAAGGAACACTCTACCCATTATTACATCGTTTAGTTAATGATCGTTTGCTCAAAACTTATACATCAAGAAATAGATTACTCACATATTATAAAATTACTCACAAAGGATTAAACGTATTAAACACAAAAAGAAAAATCTTACTCACTGAGACTAACAGTAAACAAGATATGATGAGGTTTGCCCTATGTTAAAAGAAATCGATAACTATATTAATCAAGCAACATCAGATATTAAGTATGGCAAAGCAAGACGGACAGTAAGATTAGAACTGAAAGAACACATACTGACTTCTGTAGATCATTACCAAAGGGATTATCCCGAAGTTATTGCTATACAAATGGCCATAGAAGATATGGGTAATCCACATGAAGTCGTCAAAGAGTTCAATGATATTTATCCTTCAAGGAATATATTTATCTATAGGCTTTTAGTCTTTACGTTATTAATCCTTTCCTTCAGTCTTTATCGATCTTACGATAATTACTTTAAATTTTATGTCGATTCAATTAAACATGATCCTTTTAAGGATATTTCTCAATTATCTTACACACTTAATGCAAAAGAAACCAAGATCATTGATACAACTTATGTCACAGGCAATATTCAATATAATGCAACTCATGCATTTTTATTACCAGATGACAACTTAGGAATCTTAATCAAAAGAGAGTCCGTGAATAATTTCGACCTTGGCGGTTCAACATATTATTTATCAGATTGTTCATCCACTTGTGCAATGA
>CAYPHX010000033.1:0-14769 GCA_964410635.1 uncultured Erysipelothrix sp.
CTACGTCACCGTTTTCTACTTCTGCATCTGTTTCTTCTTCTTCAACTTCTTCAGTATTATCCACAATTGGCGTGTCTTTAGGATCTCCATCCTTACCTGCGTTTGTTATTGATACACCTACTATAGTTACAACTATTAGCATTACTATGATCATAGCGATGTTTTTTTTGTCTTTAATCCATACTTTTAACTTGTCCATTATAGATCCTCCCAAAATATCTTTATATTATTATGTTATCATTTTAATAATTCATTTTACACCTTAAAAGGGATTAACATTGTTTATTCGTTTATTTTGATCCTATCCTTATATATAGCTAATAAATATTATTTCCTCATTTTTCTCCAAGATTTCTTCATTTTTGATTTTAGGCATAAAAAAAGGCACTAAACAGTGCGTTATTTTCATATTGGTGGAGCTGGCGGGAGTCGAACCCGCGTCCAAGCAACGTTCCACAAATAGACATCTACAGTTTATTGTATTTTAGTTAATCAAATATTGCAAAATACACAAAACTACATATCTGATTTGCTCTAAGGTTTTCGTCCTAGCTTTTGAGCGAAGCCAAGCTTATTCTTTGTGTGTTAATGATACAGACGATCCAAAGACTAAAATCGATAAGTATCATGCTGCAAACGTTTATTCGTTAATTAAGCAGCAAATGCGTAATTACTGTTTCCAGTTATATTTTTTTTGATGATTAGGTCATCAAACCACTGCAATCTATTTCAAACTATCACCTGTCGAAACCATGACAGCCCCGTAGAATTAGTATAGCATTAATGCATCATTTACGCTAGTTATCCACAAGATATAACGAATGATTGAAACAAGAATGAAACAACTTGACAAAGATGAAAATGTTTCATACCATTATTAAAATAGGAGATACAATATGAGAGATAAAATGAAGAGTGCCTTTATTAAAACCACACCTATCATGGCCGGTTATATATTTTTAGGAAGTGCTTTTGGGATCTTAGTGCAGAGTAATGGTTTCTCCATATGGTTGGGGATATTTATGAGTGTTTTCATCTACTCAGGCGCAATGCAATTTGCTGCCATTCCGCTTTTATTGAATCCTATTTCCTTGGTACAAACATTTATCTTGACTGTTTCTATCAGTGCACGGCATCTTTTCTATAGCTTATCTATGATTCCTTTCTTTAAAAATAGTGGTAAGAAGAAGCCGTATCTAATATTTGCACTTACTGATGAAAGTTATAGTTTAATCTTAAGTGAGACAGATGATGAGGACAAGATGTTTCTAATTGAAATGTTTAATCAATTTTACTGGATATTTGGTACTATAATTGGATATTTGTTTGGGAACATGATCCCTTTCTCTATTGAAGGTATCGATTTTTCTATGACTGCTTTGTTTCTAATTATTTTTATGGATAAGTTTTTCGAGAAAGAATATGAAGTTCTTTTTGGAGGCCTCTTTATTTCAACCATATGTCTTTTAGTTTTTAAACAAGACTACTTTATTATCCCCAGCATGATTGGTATTTTATTAGGACTATTGATTAAGGAGAACAAAAGATGAGAGAAATTATAATTGTTGTCGTTATTGGTTTGGGTGTTATGTTTACACGCTTCATGCCTTTCGTATTGTTGAAAGAAAAAGAGATTCCTGAGAAATATCAACACATTCTAAATGCAATTCCCTATGCTACAATCAGCTTATTGGTCGTTTATGCATTGAAAGATGTCAATAAAACGAGTATTTTCCCTACAATTATCGCAAGTAGTTTATGCATCGTAACATATTCATATAAAAGGAATACAATTTTTAGTATAATAGTATCAACCATTACGTATATGGTCTTAATTCAAACATTTTAGAAAGAAGTGAAATTGTGAGAGAAAGTATAGCACGTGCACAAAGGATTGTAATAAAGATTGGTTCTTCATCCCTGACAGAACCAAAAACACAAGATATCGATTTTAATAAGATAAATGAACTTGCAAAACTGTTATCACGCCTTCGAAGAAAAGGTAAAGAAATTGTACTGGTAACTTCAGGTGCTCAAGCTGTGGGTAAACAGATTTTGGCGCTTTCAGAAATTCCAGAAGCAATGGGTAAAAAACAAGCTTTAGCAGCAATTGGTCAAGCAAAATTAATGATGACTTATCTTAATTACTTTTCTGGGTATAATCAGAATATTGCACAAATATTAATGACAAAAGAAACGATGATGAAAGAAAGAACTAGAAATAATGCTAGGAATACTTTCAATGAATTATTAGAGATGGGAATCATTCCTATCGTAAATGAAAATGATAGTGTTGCAACTTATGAAATTGAGTTTGGTGACAATGACCATTTATCAGCTTTTGTCTCTTCATTAATTGGGGCAGACTTGTTAATACTATTATCAGATATTAATGGACTGTATACAGATGACCCATCTAGAAATAAAGATGCGGAGTTTATCCCCTATGTTGAAAAGGTTGATGAAAGCCATTTTAAAATGGGGAAAGAAACGAGTTCATCCCATGTCGGAACAGGTGGCATGCGTGCAAAGATTGACGCTGCAAGAATCGCAAATGCTTCAGGTGCTTCAATGGTATTGATGAGCGGGGCGGATGTTTCAAAAATAGAGAATGTACTTCATGGAGAATCCATTGGAACATACTTTAAATCAAATAAGATAGAAGACTTTGATATAAAAGACTTCATGTGAGGTAACTATGGAAAATATAGGAAAGAATGCTAAACAAGCATCATATAAAGGGAGTATCCTCTCTTCAGAACATAAAAATAATGTTTTGAGGAGTCTTAAAACTAACTTGGAAAAACACCAAGAAGATATTCTTGAAGCAAATCACTTAGATATTAGGCATGCGAAAGCAAATAATATCTCGAGTGCGCTTGAAGATCGACTAATGCTTGATGAATCAAGAGTAAAGAGTATGATTGTAGGACTTGAAGATGTGATCAACTTGGAAGATCCTATCGGTAAAATTATGAGCAACAGTGACTTTGATAATGGGATTCATCTGGAGAAGAAATCAGTGCCACTGGGCGTGATTGGTATCATTTATGAATCAAGGCCCAACGTAACCATTGACGCCTTTGCATTGTGCTTTAAAGCCGGTAATGCGGTAATTCTTAAAGGTGGAAAAGAAGCAATCTATACAAATACAGTATTAGAGACATTAGTGCGTAAAAGTCTTAGAGAAAATGATTTGGATGAAAACTTTATCCAACTGATAAAAGACACAACTCGAGAATCTACAAAGGCTCTGATGAAACTAAATAAGTATGTTGATGTACTTATTCCTAGAGGCTCTCAAGGATTGATCAATGCAGTGCTTGAAGAAAGTACAATCCCAGTTATTGAAACAGGTGCTGGAAACTGTCATATATTTGTTGATGAGACTGCAAAACTAGATAATGCGTTAAAGATTATTGCCAATGCAAAACTTCAAAGACCTGGAGTTTGTAATGCAGTTGAGTCACTGGTAATTCATAAAAATATTAGTGATGAATTTATTCCGATGATACTGAATGAACTACCAACAGTAGAAGTTGTGGGTGAAGAGGAAAGCATTAAGATTGATCCAAGAATTGCAATGGCCACACCATCAGATTTCTACAAGGAGTATCTTGGTGCAGGTTTATCAATCAAATTAGTGAACTCAATAGAAGAAGCAATAGAACATATCAATGAACATCATACATCTCACTCTGATGCGATTATCACAGAAGATATGGACAATGCCGAGTTGTTTGTAAATACAGTAGACTCTGCTGCAGTTTATGTGAATGCTTCAACCCGCTTTACAGATGGTTTTGTATTTGGATTGGGAGCAGAGATTGGTATTAGTACACAAAAATTACATGCTCGTGGACCTATGGGTCTAGAGGCATTAACTACATATAAATATATTCTTAAAGGAAATGGACAGATTCGTTAAATCTTTCCATTTTTTTTAATGAGACATAAAAGTCCTACTTAAAAATTGGCGCAAAAAAGGCAGTCCGTATAGAGGGACTGCCTCATGTTTTATCCAAGTTTGTCTTTTTTAATAATAGCTTTTGCTGCTTCATCAAGAACTGAATCAAAATCGAGATGATCTAGAACATCAAGACCTGCTCGGGTGGTTCCACCCTTTGAAGCGACCTTCTTAATCAGTGATTGGGGATTTTCTTTACTATCTCTTAAGAAAGTAGCACTACCAATCATTGTAGTTGAAACAATATCTAATGCTTCTTCTTTCGTAAAGCCATCATCTATAGCACTGTTTGCTAAGGTGTCGATGAAACGGTAGATAAGTGCGGGTGAACTTCCAGCAAGTGCAATATATGCACTCATTTTACTTTCTTCTATTTCATAGGCACTACCGATAAGTTGTAGAATACTTATTATATGAGCTTTAATCTTTTCATCACATTTATGAAATACGTAAGCTGTTGAACCTAAGTTGATTGCAGCATTAAGATTAGGCATAATTCGAATAATGGATCGATCACCAAACAGTTCAATAAGTGTACTAATTGGTGTTTTTGCTGCCATTGAAATTATGGGTTTATCAGACAGGTCTAATTCAAGTGAACTGAGATCTTCTGGTTTCACACCTAAAACAATCACATCAACAGTATCGATGAGTTCTTGATTGGATGCGATATAATTGATTCCCAATGCCTCTGTAGTTTTCTTTAATTTATTCAGATCTCTACCACTTGCATAGAGTGTTTTTAAATCGTACTCTTTTGAATTTTTAAGTCCCTGTATAATAGCGGTACTCATATTACCAAGTCCAATGAATCCTATTTTCATATTGTCACCTTCTCTAGAAATATTATAGACGCTTCATTAGGAAAGTACAATCTTGTATTAAGTGATGTTATGTTTTCTTTTAAGTATGTCAACTGCACGAAGAATACTTCTAAGTAAAGAAGAACCAAAGATGATACCCAGTGGAATAGAAGCGTAACTGGCAATGTCACTCCATTCATATTGAGTAAATGGGGGAATCTCAACCTGTGGATATTGTGTGGGTAAATGTAAGGCGTTGAGTGCAACTAAAGCAAGTATTCCTACAGTAAAATAAATGTAGGATGCACTCACAACATTAATGATTGTAATAACTACTAAGTTCTCTTTCATAATTAATGATAGAACCAGTAAGACTATAAAGACAATATTCATGATTAAGATAATCGTCACATAGGTTGAGAGTTGACGAGAATCTTCTAATGGATTTAAGCTACTAAAACCGATCGCTTTTTTCCAACGAGAACTATTTTGCATTATAAAGGTGAAAATAAAGTTGGAGTACAGTAAATAAATTGCTGCTAAAAGCCTTGCGAATTTATTATTTTTAATCTGGATGTCCTTCATAGAAACCACCCTCCTTTGATTCAATCATATCGTAAAAGCATATATGTGCAGCCAATATGAAAGTGCAATAAAAAAAACGACTGTTTAAAGTCGTTTAAATCATTTCGTAGTGTGGTTCTTTAAGTTCTGGATTTAGTGTTACTTCAAGGTTTTTCCCTTCGAAGAACCATGCATCTGATTTCTCAATATAAAAGGTTACACCATTTATAGTTGTTTCAATTTCAGGTCTGGATGCTTCCATGACTGACAAGGCAATAGAGAAACCATTAACGCCATACACTTTTCCAAAGAAGTTGACTGCGTCGCCCTCTTTTAAATCCATTTCTTTAATATACCAATTTGCTGCTTCTTCTGTAATGTCTAGTTTCATTCACTTCACTCCCTTAAACATAGTTTATCATATAGATTTTAATTTTTTATTAAAATGCCCTGTACTTGGCCATCATCTCTTTAAAGAGTTCAGCCGATGTCGGTGGTGAGTAAGTTATTGCATTTGCACCAGCTTCAATAGTATCAATAATTGATTGTGATGTCGGTCCACCTGTAGCAATGATAGGCACTTCAGGATATTTTTCACGAATATAACGCACAACTTGTGGTGTTCGTGATGCAGCTGATACATTTAATATTGCAGCGCCACTTTGGATGCGTCCATCGATATCTTGTTGTTCTGATGTAACAGTAATAATTATAGGTATTTCAAGTCTCATTTTCATTGAGTGGATAAGTTCATTTTTTGATGGTGAGTTTAATACAACACCTAAGGCCCCTTGTTGTTCAGCATCGACTGCTAAAGATAAAACACGTGTTCCTCGGGTTGTCCCGCCCCCTACACCTGTAAATACAGGAACATCTGATGCCATGGTGATCGCATGTGTGATGATAGGTTGGGGTGTAAAAGGATAAACTGCCATAACAGCATCAGCATTTGAATTTCTTACGATCGCAACATCTGTAGTAAAGATGATAGATTTAATGAGTCTACCAAATATCCTAATTCCATTAGCCTTTTCTATTTCTTTAGGTACATGGATAAAATTCGAACGTAAGTTCCCGCTATACTCTGGTACTTTCATAGTACATCCTCCTTCTTTAAATTAAGCGTTTTTCGAAACCGCCATCAACCTTCATGTTTTCATGTATAATCACGAATGCTTTTGGGTCATGTTTTCGAATTAATTTTTTAATACGTGGTACTTCATCTTGGGCAACAACAGAGATAAAGATTTCTGTTGGTGTGCCGGTGTAGGATCCAAATCCTTCCCAGTGTGTCGCACCTCGTACTATTTCATTGTTGATAATTGATTTGATTTCAGGGTTACGAGTAAAGACCATCACACTAACTTCGATGTTTGAATGGTGGAATTTATCTATAGTAAATGCAAACATTGTTGAATAAATCAATGAGTATGCTGCTGTTTGGAAATCATAAAAGATAAAACAGTAAAGGTAGATGAAGCTATTCACAACTAAGTAAATTGCGCCAACACTTCCCTTTTTATTTTGAGACTGATAGATACCAATAATATCTAGACCACCTGCAGAACCACGTCCCTTGAATGTTAAAGCAACACCCCAACCACCTACGAAGGCAGCAATCAGAAGGGTGACAAAAACATCTTGAATAACCGGTGTTGATGGAATCGGAATAAAAGTCATTGCTAATGATTGTCCAATCATTGCAAGAATACTTAATGTAACGAAACTCTTGGACATCCTGGTATACGCAAAGATAAAAACAGGAAGGTTGATTAAAAATGTAATCGCTCCTGCTAAGTTAATGTTTAGATTGAGTAATTTCATAACCCAGTCATTCATTATCTGTGCAATACCCGTGAATCCACCGTTGTATAAACCAAGTGGTATTAATAATATATTGATGGTCAATCCGAAGACCAATCCACCTACTGTTACATAGGTATAGTTTCTAATTTTTTCTTTCATGAGTTGATTATAACATGCACTTTCTATATAAGGCTATCTTTAACAAAGATTTCATAAAAAATACTATAATGGCAATTATTATAAGCTTCAAGTTATCATCTTCTTAATAAGAAAAATGGGAAAAAACTCATTAATAACATTAAGATAATAAATTATGATAAACTAAGGACTATAGAAGGTGAAAACATGGAAGTATTTAATACAAAAAGATTAACACAAAAACAAAGATTCAACAGTGCTATAGTGATTGGAGCTATTGCTTCGATTGTGATTGGAATTGCGACTGGTTTTGTAAGAATTGCAATCGCAAGAGCAACCGGTTTTGAACTATCCATCATTAATATGGGGGCTGCTTACGCTTTAGCAATGGTCATCCAAAAAGTAGGCCGTGGTGTACAACAAAAGTTTAGTATTTTAGGTGGGATCTTAGGTTTTGTTACGATCTCAATCGCAAATGTTGTTGCTATAGGGTACCCAATAATTTATATTTTCAATTTGGGTTTACACTTACAAATATGGGCTATGTATCTTGCTGGCGGTGTGAATACTTTAATTACACTAATATATCAAGGACTTTCAGTATATATTGCATACTACAATTCTAGGATTATCTAAATGGCAACAAGGGAAACTAAAGCAGTGATTACTTTGAGTAATCTGAAACACAACTTAGAATACTATAGACAAACAACTCAAAAAGAGGTGTTTTCAGTTGTAAAAGCAAATGCTTATGGTCATGGGGATGTAAAAGTAGCAAAGTATTTAGAAGCACAAGGCATAAAGCTATTGTGTGTATCTTCTCTAGATGAGGCTTTGCAACTTAAAGAAGCTGGAATTAAAGCGGACATACTAATTTTTTCTTATGTTAATCCACTTTATGTTGAAAGATTTCAAGATCCACAATTTATCTTTACCATCGTATCAAAAGAGTGGTTTGATTCAATCAAGTCAATGGCATTGAATATTAGGACACATTTAAAGATCAATACAGGGATGAACAGAGTCGGTGTTAAGAAACTAGAAGATGTACAATATATTATGGAAAACTCAGACAATGTGATTGAAGGAATATATACACACTACTCAAGTTCAGATTCCAGTAAAGAAGAAACAAAAAGACAAGCCACAGTATTTACCGAAATAGTTGAATCTCTAAATTATGATTTTAAATGGATTCATGCTTCAAACACACATGGTGTAGATATAGACAGCAACCTCTTCAATGCAGTAAGGGTAGGAATTGGCTTATATGGTTATGAAAAGAACAACTCAAGCTTGAAGCCTGTTCTAACAATAACAAGTCAGGTTATTAACCTTGAGACAATAGAAGCGAATGCAACAGTTGGTTATAATCAAGTATATAGAGCAAACAAAGAAGAAATTATCGCAACTTTACCTATTGGATATGCTGATGGCTTCGACATTAGAAATAAAACTGTCATCATAAATAATAAATCTTATCCGATTGTTGGTAAGATCTGCATGGATCAGTGCATGGTAAAAGTAGATGAGACAGTAACAATGCTTGATCCAGTCGAAGTTTTGTCAAATAATAGAGGCTACACGACAATTGAAGAAGAGACAGGAATTATGCCTTATATTATAATGACCAGCCTCTCACCACGTGTTGTAAGAGAGTATATAGAATAATAAAAACACATTTCAATTACGAAATGTGTTTTCTGTATCCTTAATGCGGTATTTGTGAACTCTTATTGTAATCATATATATAAGATGCAATCTTATAGTCATTTAAGAGTATGGACTGATAATAAAAGCGACTTGTGGGATGTACTTCATTTTGTAGTACTTCATGAATTCTTAAATTACATTCTTCAATGATTGCAATTTCGATGTCTTCAGCAATATTGAAGTCGAATTTTAAGTGCTTATAAATATGTAAGAATAATTGTAATGCAACCAATTTCTCTTTAGGGACTATGATTGAATCAAAGAACTCAAAGAGATCATCAATGCTATCACTAAAAGTGGCAATGACATCATCAGTATTATAGTTTTGTATACGTAGTATATGTTTAGTTAATGTGGATAACAGTTCCCTATAGCATCCCATATTCGCAAGAATAGGGTTACTCATGAATTGGAACTCATCATTTTTCTCTTTTGGTAAACTTGTATGATTGAAGTTATAAGTAATACCATACTCGTGATCTAGATATAACTTATACAGAACTGCAGCAGCATAAGGCTTTGTGAAAGGACAGATATCTCTAAATCCATCGCGTGATACACGTGGCCAAACTATGTTGTAGTTTTCATTAAAAGTAAATTCGACTTTGTAGTAATAGTCATCAAATACAATTGCTTCAATATGATGTTTGTCTTTTTTAATAACGGTGACTTGATTTTTGTTATAAAGTTTTTTAGCGTCTTGAATAACATCGTTATCAAAAAGATTTAATAAATCCATGTGTATCTCCTCCTAAGAATATAATAAATACAAAAGGGATGATAATCAATGAAAGTGCTTGTGCACATTACTTAGGGACAGAAGATGAAAATGCTATAATTACAACAGGTGATAAAATGGCAAGACAAGCAAGATCAAATCAAAAATCGTCCGTGTTTTCAATCAAACAGAAAACAACACAAAAACTTTTTAGAGATAAAAATGACCGACAAGAATTTGTATCAATTCTAAAGTCCACAAAAGAAGTATATGGCTTAGATATTTATGCTTACTGTCTTTTAGATGATGATGAGTTTTGGGTGATACTCAACGCAAAACATCGTAGTATTGCATCCATCATGCAATCTATTACGATTAAATATGCACTGTATAGAAATGATGTGGAGAAGCTATTCTCTAACAGGTATCATTCAAAACCTTTATACTCAATAGAAGATTTAGAAGAAGAAATAAGCAATCTAAAATCAGATCCTAGATATGCAGGCTGTAGCTACTGTTTTTACAGCCCTTTAGATGAAACCCCATTTCCCTTTATTTCTCTTTTAGATGAACCCATTGAGATTCATCAAAAGCATCTTACAAGATTAAGTGATGAGGCCTTTATAGAAATAGTTAAAGAAAAAGTAACAGACTCAAGCATTGAATCTGTATCAACACGGAATGAAATAATTCAAGATATTTATGCGAACTATAATGTAACTCAAAAACAACTCGCTGATTACTTTGAGCTATCAAACTCTGCAATATCTAAGATACTACGCCAAAGTGCATAAGAGTTGAATTCAACATGTGTCCCTACTATACTGTAAAAGGAAGAGGTGAGAAGTATGGAGTTGAATATTTTTGCTACAACCCAAGAAATAAATATTGATCCAAATATTATTTGGGACAGTGTTATTGTGGGTGGTGGTCCTGCAGGATATAATGCGGCACTTTATATGTATAGAAAAGGTTTAAAGCCATTACTATTAAATGGAGACCGTGGTGGTCAATTAGCAAATACAGAGGAAATCGAAAACTATCTTGGATTTGAAAATATCAGTGGTGCAAACTTTATTGATAAGATGCACAAACATACAACAGGTCTAAATATAGATATATTAGAAAGTACATTTGTTGAAAAGTTAGAAAAAAAAGACGAGCTATTCGAATTAGAACTCTCATCTGGTGAAAGCCTCAAGGCAAAAACTGTCATCTTAGCGACTGGTGGAGAACACAGAACATTGGGTGTTGAAGGAGAAGATATCTTCAATGCAAAAGGAATCTCCTACTGTGCAATCTGTGATGCACCATTCTTTAAACAAAAGGAAGTCATTATTGTTGGTGGCGGAGACTCCGCAGTTGAAGCAGCGATAGATGTGGCAAAATGGGCAAACCATGTTCATGTCGTCCATCGATCAGTATGGCGTGCGGATAAAGTATTATTAGATAAAATGATGGCAACAGAAAATATTAGCTATGAACTGGGTTCAATCGTTACAAAAATCGGTGGTAGCAACGTAGTTGAATACGTCGATATATATAATAAAGATAAAGATCAAACAATTAGAAAAGAAGTACAAGGTGTATTTATCGAGATTGGACAAGATCCACGGATCTCCTTAGTAGAAGATATGGTGGAGCTTAATGAATCAAACGAAATTATTGTAGATAAATTCAAAGGTACAAATATTCCGGGGCTCTACGCAGCCGGAGATGTTACGGATACACCGTATAAACAAATTATTACTGCTGCCTCAGATGGCGCAATCGCTGCACTCAGTGCAAGTAACTATATAACCAAAATGGAGGAAAAATAAAATGAGCAAATTTTTAAATGATGATGTAAGAAAAATGTTAGGTGAAATCCTAGATGAAATGCAAGATGAAGTGCAAGTTAAGTTATATGTGGACACAATGGATTGTGACACATGTAATGAATCACACCAACTACTCAGTGAAATGACTGAAGTAAACGATAAAATCAAATACGAACTTATTGATACAAAAGGTGATAAAACAGTTGGAGCAATTCATGGTATTAAAATGTACCCAACAATTGTCATGTTAGATAAAGATGGTACAGATAAGGGTGTTCGTTTCAATGGAATCCCTGCAGGACATGAAATTAATGCACTCTTAGCATCACTGGTTGATATGTCAGGAAAAGCATTAGATCTAGATGCAGAAACAATCGAAGCAATTAAAGCAATTGATACAGAAACAGACATCAAAGTCTTTGTAACACTAACTTGCCCACACTGTTCAGGTGCTGTAACAAAAGCACACCGTATTGCGATGTTAAATCCTTATGTTAAAGCAAGTATGGTTGAAGCTCAAACATTTGCACAATTATCTGCAGAGCATGATGTATCATCAGTTCCAAAGATTGTAATTAATGATTCAGTAAACTTCGTAGGAAATCAACCAATGGATGTTTTCCTTGAGAACATTCAAAAGGCAGCATAATGTTGTCCTTCTTACAGGAACAACTAAAAACAAAGAAGATTCAAAGAGATGCAATATTGTATTTTCTATTCTTTCTCTTTGTCTACACGCTCGTTGATTCCTTTAACATGAGCTATACGAAGATGGCACAAGACTACAGCAAAATGCTGGTAGTAACCAATATTCTTTTAAATGTGCTTATGTCAGTAGGTACTGCATTTCTCATGATCCTAAGTACAGTCATGTTGAAAATTAAGGCCATTGAGCCAAAAGGTACCAATATGGGAGTACTCTCTGTATTCTTTGCAGTATTAACTTATGGATGTACGCCATGTGTGATTGCACTTTTTGCAAACTTTGGTATTACATTCTCTGTCATCGCACTACCTTTCGCAGGTCTGCCTTATAAGTTTATGACTTTAGGATTGATTGCGATTGGTATATTGTGGTCACTCTACGATATTAATCGTGGCGCATGTAAAGTAAAATTTAAATAATAAACTAAAGCTCAACTTGAGCTTTTTTTGTTGGAAATGAGATATAATATAAAAAAGGATGTGAGTAGATGTTGAAACTTATAGATGCAAGAGAAGCGCAAGAAAGTAAAATAAGAGAGTATAAAAACGCCTTCAGTGATAGTGATATAGAAGGTGGCGCTGGCTTGAAGCATTTTGATAGTATTTATGAATGGCAAGAAGAGTTGGAAGAAAATGCAAACTTACCAGAAGATAGCAATGACTTAGTCAGAGCAACCACTTATTTTCTAACAGATGGTGAAGATCTTATTGGTATGATTGATATTAGACATTTTCTCAACGAATATTTATTAAATTATGGTGGAAACATCGGATACTCAATAAGAAAAGATTACAGAGAAAAAGGATATGCCAAGAAAATGTTAGCATTGGCCATCGAGAAATGTAAACAACTGGGTTTAGAAAAAATACTTATAACATGTGACGATGAGAATATTGCATCTTCCAAAGTGATTGAATCTCAAGGTGGAATACTGGAAAATACTGTTGAAAATGATACAGTGGGTCGTGTTAGAAGATATTGGATTAAGCTCTAATCATATAATTTATAGTTCATAGTAAAATACTTACTGTGGACTTTTTTAAACATTACAGGCATAATGCTATAAGGAAAAGAGGTAATAGAATGTCAAAACATATAGATATGTTAAATGAAGATATCAAAAAAGTACTCATTACGCTCTCATTACCAATCATTGCTTCAAACTTTGTACAAACTGCGTTTGGATTAATCGATATGGTGTGGGTTGGAAGATTGGGTGCAGATGCAATATCTGCAGTAGGTACCGCAAGTTTTTATACCAACTTAGCAACAGGAGTCTCAACTTTAATCGTTATAGGAACAGGTGTTAGGGTAGCTCAAAGCTTGGGTGCCAAAAAGGAAAATGAAGCGAAAGAGTATACAAAAAACTCGCTGATGATGGCCTTAGTTTTATCATTGTTATTTTCAATCTTATTTTTTATATTTTCAGAACCACTTATTGGCTTTTTCGATATGGATAACCCAACAGTGGAAATTATGGCTAATCAATATCTAAGACATGCATTGATGGGGATACCCTTCTTATTCTTTACCTCTGTAATTACTTCAATTTTAACTTCGTATGGAAATACAAAGATTACGTTTAAAGCAAACACAGTTGGATTGGTTTTAAATATTATCTTAGATCCAATCATGATATTCGGATGGTTTGGTTTACCAGCTATGGGGGTTATTGGTGCAGCATGGGCAACAACAATTTCTCGTGGACTAACACTTCTAATATTACTTATCAGTGCATCAAGTGAAATTGTTGATAGTTTCAAAGAGAAAATAAATGTTCAAAAAATTAAAGATGTTATTAAAATTTCCTGGCCAGCCACTGCACAATCACTCATCTTTACAGTGATATCAATGGTTATCGCAAAGCTGGTAATAGAATTTGGTACGGATGCGATTGCTACACAGAAAATAGGAATCCAAATTGAATCGATCACATGGGTAACTATTGGTGGACTTCAAGGAGCAATCTCAGCATTTGTAGGTCAAAACCTGGGTGGAAACAAACCAGAACGTATAAAAGAAGGTTACAATTATGCCTTAAAACTGGTAACAGTGTTTGGACTCATTGTGACTGCTGTCTTCTTATTGTTTCCAAAACCAATCTTTTCGATATTTATTTCTGATACTAAAGTTATTGATATGGGTGTTGGTTATATGGTCGCTATTGCATTTTCTCAAACCTTTATGTGTTTTGAAATGCTCTCAGTGGGTGCATTTAATGGACTTGGTAAAACATATGTACCACCAATTGTATCGATATTCTTTACAGCAATGCGTATTCCATTAGCAATGATGCTGACACCTTATCTTGGTCTATCAGGTATATGGTGGTCCATTTCGATTTCATCTGTATTCAAAGGTGTCGCGATGGTTGTCTGGTATAAAGTTGTCTTAAGAAAAGAGCTAGCACTTTCAAATTAATTTATTGCACTTCTACTTACATGTGAAGTGCTTTTTAATAGTTTAATATATTTCACAAGTAAATTAAGTGAAACTTAGTTGATTAAGTTGACAAAAATATATGCACTTGTTAT
>CAYPHX010000034.1:0-6642 GCA_964410635.1 uncultured Erysipelothrix sp.
TAACACCTTCATCAACGACTTCTTTAATCGGTACTTCCATACCTTCCCATTGAGGAAATGCTACGATAGCTTCTGCGCCCCATGTTTTTAAGTCATCTAATTGTGCTGTCATTTCTGTAGCGTCATTACTTGTATAAATTTTATATTCTACTTCTTTTCCAAGTTCTTTCGCTTGAGCTTCAGCATGATAAGCAACAGCTGCTACCCAACCATGTGTTACTGCAGGTGCTAAGATACCAATTTTATGTTTCTCTTCACCAGATCCACCTGTATCTCCATTGTCTTTTGTACATCCTACTAATCCTACTGCTAAGATTAATACTAGTAAACTCATCAATATACGTTTCATAATTAAATTTCCTCCTTTATGTTATCGTATATGTTTCCTTACTTTAGTAAGTTAAAACCTAATTAATCTGCAATTGATTCCAATATTTCAAGTGTACTAATTACCTGTTCACTGCTGACATATGGGGAATCAATGCCTTCTTTAATACAAGCCACGAAATGTTTTAACTCATTTAGATACATTTCTGTTGGCGGAACGTTTATACCTGTTTCTATCTTATTAGTTTCTTCTACATCATATTTGATTGCATCTCCTTCAGCAGGATATGCAATTAAGTTGATGCCATCATTTACTAAGTAGGCCTCTTCAAAATATATATGCCACCTTGCGATGAATGGAATGTTTGCATTAAACCATGCAGCTTCAGCTACAACATTGAGATTTTCGTATTCATATAAGAATCGGTAATGCTCAGGAAATGCTAACTTTCCTCTTGTCTCTTGGACTGTTTTATTTAGGGGTTTTCCAAATAAACTAACAATCATATCCAAATCATGAATATGTAAGTCAAATGGAATCAGTCCTGCTTTCTCTTTATCAAACATCCAGGAGTCACTGCCCCAAGATGGTTTGGCAGAAAGTCTTTCGAATACTGCATCCAACGGTTTTCCAAAGCGTTCATCTTTTACAACTTCACGTAATACTTCCATTTGTTTTGTAAACTGAACTACTTGTGCTACATATAAATGTAGACCTTTTTTATTGGCGAGCTTATATAAATCTTTTGCATCTTGTGATCTAAGAGCAAGTGGTTTTTCACAGATTACATGTTTTCCTGCATTCAGTGCATCCGCTACATTTTGTGGATGAAGAAATGTTGGTGTGCAAATATCTATAACATCAACTTCTATCTCATTTACAAGATTTTCGATTGTATCATAAATTGGTATGTTCCACTGTTGTGCTTTTTCTTTATCTGCATGGCTGACTCCAACAGCTGCAACGACTTCAACATCTTGAATATGATTGAAGTTTGATTTATGAACTGTTCCCATGCCACCCAGTCCAACAATTGCGATTTTTAACATATATTATCCTACTTTCAGGCCAATTGACTCAAGGTATTTTCTTGATGTCACTACTGCATTATTAACCTCTTTGAGATCTTTGGGTCCTTTTTCTGTAAATTCTATTTCTATACTTAGGGGTGAATCATTATGATTCTCTTCTAGTACTTCAATAAAGTCTTCAAACTGTACATAACCTTCACCCAATGCTGGGAAGTCCCAAACATCTTTTGCGGATGCCTTATCTTTAATATGGACATATTTCACTGCATCAACTGATGCTTTTAAGTCTTCAACTGGATCAACATCACCATAGAAGATCGCATTGGCTGTATCATAAGCAACGAAGATTGTGTCGGAGTTTAATGGAGCAATAAGCTCTTTTAGAATTTTTCCTGTACCATGATCGTGGCCATGAACTTCAATAACCATTTTGATGTTTTTTTCTTTTAATATCGGTTCAAATGTTCTAAGTTGCCTCAAAATCATGTCATCACCTTTATTAGCAACATCTTCTAAGTGAGCCTCACCAACAGAGGTAACGATATACTCACAATTAAAGAAGTCTGCTAGGTGTATATTTTTAATAAAGTCAGGAATTCTTGATTCATCCATCAAGCTTGTATGACCACTCATTGCGATGGCTGTTAAACCATGTTTTTCTAACAAATCTTTAACTTCTAAGAGTCTTTCAAAACTTTGATCAAAGAAGACATGTTCCGTCCATCCTTTTGTGGCTGTTAGTTCAATATATTTAAAGCCTGCATTGGCAATGCCTTCAATGGCTTCTTCAATTGAATAATTATGATAACAATTTGAATTTACGATTATTTTTCTTTCCATCTTATACTTCCACTTCTACCCATCTATTTTCTTGATTACTTATTATTGATGCTTCAACCAGTTTCATCAGTCTGTGACCTTCATTAAAGTCAACATAAGAATCTGAGTTATCAACATCTCCTAATATATGTGCATAAAATTCTGAAATTGAATTTTTGAATGCGTCTGCCCAACCCACTGCATGTCCATTTGGAAGTGCAATAAATCTTGCATTCGCTTTATCTAAATATTTCGCATCGGCGTATATCATTTCATTACCTGAATCACGCTTTCCAATAAAGAGTCTGTCGGATGTTTCTTGATTCCAGGTAATCGATGATTTGGAACCACTGATTGTGATTGATAAACCATTTTTAAAGCCACCTGTAATTTGTGATAGATTCATCGATACCTTTGTACCATCCTCTAATTCACAAATAATGATTGCGGCATCCTCATTAACAACTTCTACTGCCTTTGCTTCTCCAACGTATTCTTGTGAGAATGTTTCTCCAACTTGCTCTCTTTCATAACGCGTTGGATAGACTGTTATTAGATTTGCATAAAGTCTTTTAATATTTTGTCCTGTTGTAAACTGGACCATATCAAATAAGTGTGTCCCAATATCTGCAACAGTTCTTGAGGGTCCGACAAGTTTGGGATCAAAGTGCCAATCATAATCTGTATCAAACATGAGCCAATCTTGAATATACTCTGCTTTAACTAAAAGGACATCACCAATATCATCTTGAACTCTTTTCTTCATTTCTCTTACCATGGCATTACTGCGATAGTTTAAGTTAACTGCATGTTTTACATCTTTACCTTCAGCAATACGAACCAAATCTTCTGATTCATCTGCAGTAAGTGATAATGGTTTTTCACAGAAAACATTAATATTATTTTCTAATGCCTTTTTAGCCATTTCATAGTGTAAGAAGTTTGGTGTACATATATGAATCACATCCAAATCTTGTAAAGTGAATAAATCGTCATATGATGTGAAACGATGTTCGATACCATAAGTATCACCAAATTGATTGATTACTTTTTCATTTGGATCAACTACCGCAATTATTTCTGTATTGGGTAATCTTCTGATTGCTTCATAGTGCTGTTTTCCAATAAATCCAGGTCCTACAATCGCTATATTTAGTTTTCTTGTCTTCATTCATCCACCTCTTTACAGTAAATTATGCATTCTTTACATTCTCTTTACACATATGATAGGGTTTACAGGGCGATAAGTCAATCAATATTATAAAATTTATGCACTTTTCTTTAAATTATTTATTATTACACAATATTCCATGTAAAGCTTGTGTAACTTGTTGAACTGTCATACATACTTATGTATAATAAGGGGCATAGGAGGTCCGTACATTGAAAAAAAACATAACAATTACAGACGTAGCGATTAAGGCGGGGGTATCTACTGCAACTGTATCTCGAGTTATTAATGGTAAAGACAAGGTAAGTGAAACCACAAAGCAAGCGGTGCTTGAAGCCATAAAAACATTAGATTTCAAGATCAAGCAAGATGAGGAACTTTATGATCAGGATTCAAAAACAATATTAGTTTTTGTAACTGAACTGAATAATCCTTTCTTTGTTCCAGTTATTAATGGAATACAAAACTCAGTACACAAACATGGATATGACCTTCTTATCTTACAAACAAAAGAACTCTATAAAGAGTTCGATGATTATGAATCTGTTTTAAAGTCACAACGCTTTGCAGGTGTCATTTTCCTTTCATCAGTAACCAGTAAACAACTTGAAATCATCACTCAAAAATTAACCTATCGTTTGCCGATAGTCTTATGTTCTGAGTATGTCGAGGATGCTGATATTCCTTATGTATGTATTGATGATGTGAGCTCTATGCGACTTTCAACAAAGTATGCATTATCCATCGGAAGACGTAATATATCATTTATAAATACAACATACGATCAAAGTTACGCAAGAAGACGTGAACGTGGGTTTAGGGAAGTAATGAATGAACATAATGTAGAAATTAACGAAAACTATGTGGTTAACTTATCATCAGTTTCATATAATCTAGCTTATGCTCATAGCATGTACTTATTATCTTTAGATACACCACCTGATACAATTATCTGTGTGTCAGATGTCTTTGGCGTTGCTGCAATTAATGCCGCAAAGAAAATGAATCTTCGTGTTCCAGAAGATGTTGCGGTCATAGGTTTTGATAATATCGACCTATCCACAATGGTATCACCAACACTGACTACCATTGATCAACCTACTTATATGTTGGGATACCAATCGGGAATCTTATTATTAGAAAAAATAGACAACCCAAACATCCCCAATAAGAAACTATATTTAGAAACAGAGTTAATCATACGTGAATCAACACCTATAGTGGTGTGAAAGGAGATTTTATGAAACTTGGAATCAATAGCGCAATTCTTGGTCATTATGATTTGGAAGGCATGCTCAAACTTACCCAGTCAATTGGATTTGAATCCATTGAGGTGGCTTGTTGGCCACAGGGTAAAGCGGAAAGACGTTATGCAGGTGTATCGCATATCGATGTGACCAACTTCGACAAAGATACAGTACTTGAACTTTTCAAGAAATATAACACTGAGATATCTGCATTGGCTTATTATCCAAATCTTTTAGATCAAGATCAAGAAGCCGCATCGCAAAATAAAAAGCATCTACTAAAAGTAATCGATGCTGCAGCTGTTCTTGAGGTTAATTTAGTCACAACCTTTATTGGACGCAATCATACATTAAACAGTGATGATAACTTCGCCCTATTTGAAAAAGTTTGGCCAGAAATCATTGATTATGCTCAAAGTAAAGGTGTTCGAATTGCAATCGAAAACTGCCCTATGTTGTTTTCTAAAGATGAGTGGCCAGGCGGGAAAAACTTAATGACCACACCAAAACACTTTAGACGTGCATTTGAAAGCATTCCAAATGAGAATTTCGGTATTAATTACGATCCTTCACATTTCATTTGGCAACAAATTGATTATATTAAACCACTATATGAGTTTAAAGACAGAATCTTCCATGTCCATTTTAAAGATATTAAGTTATATCAAGACAAGTTGGATGATGTTGGAGTCATGGCATACCCACTTGAGTATATGGCACCCAAACTTCCAGGTTTAGGCGATGTTGATTGGGGTTTATATGTATCAGCCCTTAATGATATTGGATTTAAAGATCATGCAGTGATCGAAGTTGAAGATAAATCATATGAAGACAACAATGAAAACATCGATAAGTCAGTCATATTAAGTTATCGATACTTAAGACAATTTGTAGTATAAAATTAAAACGAGCAGTTCACAATGATTGCTCGTTATTTTTTTTGATTAAGTAATCCATATACTGATTACTATACTTTAGTAATGCTTTATTATCTACATAGGATTCAATTTTTATTTCTTGTCTTTTTACATCATTATGAACCAGTGATAGAAGTCCATAAGAAACGGCTAAATCATCTTCATATATATACAAATCTTTTTCAATCATACTTGAAAATATCTTTCGAAGTACCTCGTTTTTAAATAGACCACCTGTTAGGTATACAAAGTTATTTTGATTATTCACTTGACTCAACATCAGTTTGGTATGACTTAATATTCCATAAACCAGTGCTCTGACTTTTTCGTGTTCACTCATATTATCTTCAAAGTAAAGAGATTTTCCATCTTTCCAAAAAGGGCCTCTTTCCCCAAAGATATAAGGAATACAGAAGTCTTGATAATTTGCATCCTTAATAATATCTGTAATGTCCTGGTAACTTAATGCAGGATTAATATTATTTCTAATCCACTCAATTACATTGCCACCATTATTGGATGCTTCTCCGATTAGATATGTGTCAAAGCCTGCATAATAACAAAAACCACCGTCTAATGAGATTTCTTTACTGAGTTTACGAATACCAATGCTTGTACCAGCACTGATAACCATCTCTTCATTTTTGGCGATGCCTCGATTCGCAAGTACGCCATCTGTAGCTCCAATAACGATATCGATATAATCGTTATATTTAAACTGACTGTTGATTTCGACTGTTTCTGGTAACTGAGTTTTTTCATAGGATATTAACTTTAGTATATTCTCATCCCAATCTTTAGTTTCTAAGTTCCATAAACCACTTGCGGATGCACTGGAGTAATCTGTTACAAATTGTGCCGTTAAGTGGACCATTAAATATGATTTCAAATCACTGATGCGTGCATATTTTTCTTTAATATAGAGTAACTTTGATAAGGGACTCATTGAGTGTAATGGTGTCCCAGTACTTCTATATATTACTTCTTTTTCTAATTTACTTAAAGTATCAAATATATGTTCAGATCTATTATCATTCCAAAGCATCAAATCACTAATCGCGGCGTATTCTTCATCAAGAAAAAGCAAGGTATGCATTGCAGTAGAGATGACGACCTTACTTATTTGATA
>CAYPHX010000034.1:6742-14616 GCA_964410635.1 uncultured Erysipelothrix sp.
ATTAGTAGTTAAATTTGACAACCTTTTTAAACATCGCCACAATCGGTCCTGTAAAAAATGCTGTAATGATCGTCCCAACGCCAATTGTTGCGCCAATGCTGAATGCAATCGCAATACAAATTAAGTCTGTAAAAACACGATTGTACTTAAACGGAAATTTGTTGTTTGTTTTTTCTTCAATAACCATCCCTAAGGCATCATATGTGGATAGTCCTGTATCTGTATCCATATATACAGCAACACCAAAACAGATGGTGAGTACACCTACTGCAACAAAAGCAAGTTGTAATACGATTGATGAAGTTATATCAATCTTATTTAGCAATGGTAAGACTGTGTCAATTACAAATCCTGTATAGAATGTTGTGAGAATTGTCCCGAAACCAATGTAGTGTTTATTTCCCCAGTATATAACAAAGAGTAAGGCAAAAAGCATCGCCATTTGTGTATACCAAAATTTGACGTTGATTATCTGTGCGACACCATCTACAACACTTGAAAATGGATCTGTTCCCATATTAGCATGTAGTGTCAGAGCAATCCCAAAACCGATGAGTGTTACCCCAATTGTACTTATAATAATTCTTTTTAACATCTTTCTCTCCATGAACGAAGCTGTCTTTCGACAGCTTCTTACAATTCTTCTCCATTTGTGGCAATAACTTTTTTATACCAATCAAATGATTTTTTCTTATAACGTTTCATATCCCCTGTACCATCATCTTGACGATCAACGTAAATGAAACCATAACGTTTACTCATCTCTCCAGTACCGGCAGATACAAGGTCAATAGGTCCCCAAGTGGTGTATCCAAGTAGATCAACACCATCAAGTGTTACTGCATCTCTCATTTCTTTAATGTGTTCTCTTAGGTAATCGATTCTATAGTCATCCTCAACTGTACCATTAACAAGTTCATCATATGCTCCCAGACCATTTTCCACAATGAAGAGTGGTTTTTGGTAGCGATCATATAAATTATTTAATGTAATTCTTAAGCCTAATGGATCAATTTGCCATCCCCACTCAGATTCTCCTAAGTATGGATTCTTCACTGATTCAAACATGTTTCCTGCACCTGAATTTCCAGCAACGACCTTTGGATCGACTGAAGCAACTTTGGAGGAGTAATATGAGAATGATACAAAGTCTACTGGGTAGTCTTTTAGAAGTTGAATATCTTCTTCTGTCATATCAATCTTAATATTTTTTCTTTCAAATTCTTTGAGTGCATAATTTGGGTAATAACCACGTGCTTGTACATCTACAAAGAAATAGTTCATACGGTCTTTTTCATATGCTGCAAAAACATCTTTTGGATCGGGTGTATATGGATATGTTGTACCTGCAGCTAACATACATCCTACCATTATCTCTGGATCAATCTCATGTGCTACTTTTGTTGCAACAGCAGATGCTACCAGTTCATGGTGGATTGCTTGATATTTCATTTCTTCAGCATTTTCTGCATCACCAATCTCAAGTCCAGCACCCATAAATGGCATGAATAAGATGATATTAATCTCGTTAAATGTTAACCAGTATTTTACCAGTCCTTTATAACGTGTAAAGAGTGTTCTTGTCAGTCTTTCATAGAACTTAATTAACTCTCTATTTTTCCAACCACCATATTCTTTAATAAGATGCATTGGGATATCAAAGTGAGTAATGGTTACAAGTGGTTCAATATCATATTTCTTAAGTTCTTTGAATACATCTTCATAAAACTTTAGACCTTCTTCATTGGGTGTTAGTTCATCACCTTTTGGATAGATTCTTGACCATGCGATAGACATACGGAATGTTTTAAATCCCATTTCTGCAAAAAGAGCAATGTCTTCTTTGTAGTTTTCATAGAAATTAATTCCTTCTTTAGCTGGGTAGTGGTATCCTTCTTCAAATCCCTCTACAATCTTTGTGCCAGCTGCAACATTCCATCTATCTTCACCATGTGGTATCACATCGACATTAGCCAGTCCGCGTCCGTCTTTATTATAAGCGCCTTCTAATTGGTTTGCCGCTGTAGCGCCACCCCATAAAAATCCTTTTGGAAAACCCATCAGTTATTCCTCCTTTTTATATATTTCTTTAATTTGATTAATAATTTTCTCTGCATTCATATGACCCAGATCCTTCAGTTCTATACGGTCTACTTTTATACCGTATGGACTAAATATTTCTACATAGCGATCGTATAAGTGTGAAATTTGTGGTGCAAGTAGTAAAACATCGAAATTACCTTTGAATTTTTCAACCTCAACATAGGTTGTACCACTCACTATAATATCTTCATTTTGTTGTTTTATAACAGATTTAATTTTATCTATTAACAAGCTACTTGACATACCAGCCGCACATACGACAACTACATTAATCATATCGAACACTCTTCATAAATTCAATCATTTCATAAGCTAAATTCTTCATCATGAGTGCATTCATGAGATAATTGTGCGCATGAACCATCAATAATGTGAGCGCTTCATCGTTTTGGGTTATTTCTGAATTCAATGCCATCGCTTCATCTAATTTTACTGATGCTTCCTCAAAGTTTTTTAAGGCACTATCATAGGATTTTAGCCGTGTATCTCTTATAGCTTCTAAGAACTTAGATTGTGCATATCCTGATGTAGCAATCAGTAGCGTATTCTTATCCATATAACCTCCTAGTATTTAATTGCTTCAAGCCAATTAATAAATTCTTCGTAAGTATTACATTTTTTTACTTCAAGTATATTATTTACATCATTCATGATCGCCATAATAAGTCTTGATATTTCTCTATATAGAAATAGATTCCCTTGATGAATATTTATTAGTAAAATTAAATGAACATCTTTATCTAAGTGATTCATATTTCTTCTAATAATAATGACTCCTAATGCCTGTTCTATCGCATTGAGATAAAGACTATGGGGCCCTGCAATCCCGCCGTTATAGATTGTGGAGAATCTTGATTCTCTTTCTAAAACCATCTCAGTAAAGCTTGGATCCGCAACGCCTTCATCAACCATACGTTGTGACATCTTCTCTATCTCTTGAAGATAATCTCCATCCTCAATGACTTTAAAAAATCTCTCATCAAACAAGGGTCCGATGATGTCTCCTGATTTTCCTTGAGTATTATGCATACTCTTAATAAGTGCAACATCACGTATTGTGATGAGCTCTTCATCTGTTAATATCTCTGGAATTTTTAATACAATCTTTCCTTCAATATCTTCTTTAAGCTCTGTAGTACTCAATATAATATCAGCATGCTCAATTTCTTGATTCATCGTATCATTGGGACTTCTTATTTCAACACTTGAGTTTATAAATATGGTTTCTAACTTATGTCTGTTAATCAAAACATTGCCACGTTCTATCTCAGATATTAGCAGTATGTTTCGAATCGCATTTAAGTTTTCCACTTTCTTACGTTCTAAATGACCGGCGAAGTGTAAGGCGATATATCCAAGTTCATCCTCCGATACCTCTACGTGTGCATTTTCATTCATCAACTCAGTGAAGCGAATTGCTACTAGAAATACGGATGCATAGCGTGAACTGACTGTATCGATTAAAGGGTTTTTAAGTTGCACTTTATATGCAATTCGCACCATAAGTGGATAAAGATGCATTAAAAGAGCCTTTTTTAACTTTTCATCATCTTTAAATTCTGTTAGAAATTCCGCATCAACAATCGCAAGTGCTGAAGTAATTTTTGATTCTAATTCTAGTTCTGGCTCTTTTGGAATGTCTTTTATCAATGTTCTTCCTGATATTTGTGAAGCCAGATAGAGTGATTCTGTCTTAGGTATTTTAATATTATATGTATTCTCAATCCATTTTATTATTTTGTCCGCTACATCAAAGTATGTTTCATGGATCTCTATATGTCCTTCGTGTAATACTTTTATGTAGTTTTGAGAATTTGTACGATATATAAATATTTTTATATGTTCAATAATTGAGTTAAATGAATCACTTGAGACTGATATTTCAAACTCCTTTAAATATTTACTGATCTCATGTTTTAATGCTTCATCATCAAATTGAGAGATAAATTCAAAGTAGTTTTCTGTTCCTTTTGTATACTCTGGTGAGTTCACAACAAACTTGTAAAATGCATTTCTCAAACTATATTCATTTCCTTCAATCTTCACACCATAGTGTGCTTTAGAAGTTAAAGATAGGTTATTTTCTAAAAGCACTTGTTCAACTTGTTTTAAATCTGAATTAATCGTATTTCTACTAACATCAAGTAATTCAGTTAGTTTTTGAATTGTAATATATGATCTTTGTTGGAGTAAGATAAAAATGATTCGAACTTCCCTCTTTAGTTTGCTTGTAGGATTCTCTATATTAAAGTTGTTTAAATAATCATCAAACTTTTCATTGTCTTCTATATCTAAAGCATAGCCTTGTTTCGGTATTGTTAATACATTAAACCCATGATTAAGGCCGTCATCTTTTAAGTTTCTAATTGCTTCTCTAATCGTTCTTTCCTTTAGATCCAACTTAGTTTCAAACTTTAAAATATGAACGGGATTGGGTTCTTCTTTCAATATTTTTAAAACATTACTTCTATGCATATTTACTCCTTTTAAATATCCAATAGGCATGTGTAAAAGCGCACATGCCTAAGTTACTCATTATAATTTAACTTTCTTGTTCAACCTCGTATGCTCTTGTATCTACAATCTTGAAGAATGTATAATACAGAACAAATGTGATTCCTAAGTTAACTACTTGAAGTACAGCTCCACGCCATCCTGTGAGTAATAAACCTGAAATGATTGGTGGTGTTGTCCAAGGTAATGCGACACCACTTGGTTTTGGTACAAGTCCTGTGCTCATTGCAAAGTAGGTTGTAACCGCTAGTACTTGAGGTACTAAGATAAAGGGAATTAACATAATTGGGTTCAATACAATAGGTACACCAAATATTAATGGTTCATTAATATTAAATAATGCAGGTCCTATTGCCAGTTTACTTAATGTACGATATTGTTCCGCTTTAGAGAACAATAACGCGGATAAGGCCAGTCCAATTGTTCCACCGGCTCCACCCATTTTAATGAAGTTTCCATAAAACTCATTCGTAAAGATATTAAGTGGTTCTAATCCTAAGCGTGTCATTTCAGCATTTTCTACTGTAAATGTTGCCCATACTGGTAACATAACGTTTCCAATGATATTTGAACCATGAATACCAAATGACCAGAATAATGATTCTAAAAGCATTAGTAACATAAACGCTGGTAGTGTTCCACCTAATTTAAGTAATGGTTTTTGTAAGAATTCTAAAATAAAGTTATGTGCTGTTTGGTATTGTGTAAACTCAAATCCAATACGGATGAAGTTAAATACAATCGCAACAATCAATGCTGGAATTAACGCCTCAAATGATCGCGCAACGTTTGAAGGTACGCTATCTGGCATTTTAATTGTCCAACCACGATCTGCAACCCAGCGGAATACTTCCACTGCTAAGATAGCTGCAATCATTGCTACGAACAGTCCAGCTGCACCAAAGTTTCCAATTGGGAAGAAGCTTCCGCCTTCAAACCCAATAACTGGTGTAATAATTAAGAAAGCAAATACAGCTGCTGTTTGAGCTGAAACACCATCAAGTCCGTAGTGTTCACCTAAGTGCTTTGAAATCCCAAATATTACATAAAGTGACATGATGTCCATTGCCATACTGTTCACTTTTAGGAAATAATTCATCCAGTCATCACCTAATACTTTAGCCATAAAGTCTAAGTAAGGTTTAATTGGAATTTGTGTAATCAGTAAGAAGATGGATCCAATAATTAGCAATGGCATTGCTGCAAAGAAACCATTCTTAATCGCCGCAAGATATTTATTATTATCTAGCTTTTGCGCTAAAGGTAATAGCGTATCTTGTAATTTGTCCAATAAATTCATTCTCATTCTCCTTTGTCTTGTATCCCATACATTCACATTATATGTGAACATTATGTTATTTAACAGTGCAACTTATGCCAAATAGTTTTGCAAATGTTGCCAAATCATATTTAAAGCTTGCATCCAACGTTTATAATTGATGAAAATTTAAAATAAAAATGAATTTTAAGTTTGATTATTTTTCTTTAATTAGATCATTTAAGTAGTGGCCTATTCCATCCTCTGAATGGTGACCACATACAAAGTCCACATGCTCAAGAATCTTAGGATTTGCATTATCCATTGCCACAGCATGTCCTACTATTTTTAAAAATGGCAAATCATTAAGATCATCTCCAAAGCCAATCATATCCTCTAATGGAATATCAACAACTCTTGATAACTCTTTTAAAGCCAGACCTTTATCAGCTAACTTATGTGTAAATTCATAATAGAATGGTGCTGTAAACATGGCATTATAACGATCTGCAAATGGGTCAGAGAGCTGTTTATGTACTTTTTGTAAGTAGTCTACTTCTCCTGCAATAAGAATCTTATATAGATTATGCTTCAAGTCATCTCCCAAATGCTTCTTTTCACTTAGTAGATATTTTCCACCACGTGATTCATATTCAATAATATTAAATGGAGCATCATTTACTTGAATAATGCCATTGTATACATTGTTAACATACATATGTGTTTCATCTTGAATCATTGGTAATACATCAAACTTCTCTAGGTGATCTAAGATTTCTTTAGCATCCTCAATTGAGATACTTTCTTCCCACATTGTCTTTAGTGTACGCATAGAAGTCAGTCTAGCACCGTTAAATGAAATTAGGTATCCATCATACTTATCCATTTCCAACTCATAAGCGAATTCTAAAAGACCTGATTGGGGCCTTCCTGATGCGAGTACAAGCTTTACACCATTTTTTTGTGCATTCATTAACGCTTCTTTTGTAACTGCTTGTATTTCTTTATCACCACTTAGCAGTGTTCCATCCATGTCCATAACGATCATTTTATGCATTTTCTTTGCCTTCCAATAAGTACTTTTCTATGTAGTGTGCTACACCATCTTCGTCATTTGATTTCGTAATATAATCTGATACTTTAATTGCTTCTGGCGTCGAGTTTTTAACCGCCACACCACGTCCTGATTTCTCGAGTAATTCTAAATCATTATTTGAATCTCCAAAACTTAGAACGGACATCATATCTATGCCGTATTTTTCACAGTATTCAGCAAGTGCTTTAAACTTAGATACTCGAACATCTACAAATTCATATACTTCTTTATGTGTACTGAATCCATATGTCCCATATAAGTTGTCGTTTGTTGTAACAAAATTATTCATCCACTCTTGGTCTTCTTCTGTTACTGAGAAGAGCACTTTTGGATATTCTATATCTTCAATGTTTTCTATGTCAATATATTCTAAATTAAGACCCATCTTATCGGATATTCTCGTTGCAGAAACATTCTCTTTTGCAGTTCTTAATGTTGTTTCATCTTCTAGAAAATATACAATATTCTCTCTGTGTTTGAAATGGTCATTAATCTTCACAATAGTTTCTCTTGTGATCCAGTGGCTGTGTTTAATCTCTTTTGTCTTTTGATCGTATATTTCTGCACCGTTGGCAGAAATAATAAGATCACATAAATCAAAAAGTCCTTCACGCTTTAATGCCGGATAAATATTGTCGCTTTTTCTTCCAGTAGCAATACCAAATAATATCCCTGCATCTTTAATTCTTTGAATTGTTTCTTTAGATCTTTGACTGATTGTACCATCTTCTCTGAGTAAGGTTCTATCATAGTCACTAATAATTATTTTCGTCATCCTGCAAACCCTTTCCTATCATCTTCATCATAAGCAATTATCTCTTCCAAAACAAGTTTTTATTAACTCATGAAAATTATTTCCTTGTTAAACTTGTTTATAGATTAGAGTTTGGAACTTATTTTTAT
>CAYPHX010000035.1:0-14104 GCA_964410635.1 uncultured Erysipelothrix sp.
CCAATCAGTATTAAATTTTATTTGAGATAAATGCACCCATAATATCTAATCTTGCTTGTAAATATCCTGTGTCTTCTCGACTAGGATGTATCCTGTTTGTTAGAATTATTAAGCTTCTGTCTTTGTCTATTATTAATATGGGCCCACTAAATCCAGTGTGATAAAGTACACCATTATGGAGATTCCATCCTAAAGACCTACTATCAATATGATACTTTTCTAATGTATCAGTGCGATGTTTCATTGTGTACTGTGAGAATTTAATAATATCGTTTAATGTAGAAAACAGTCCTGCGTTCCCAGCAATACCATCTAATTTTCTTGCAGTTTCATCGTGTACGACACCTAATGGTGTATCTAATTCTGTTGGTATACACCTTCCTTTATCTTTTGGATTATAACTCGTGTCACTTAAACCCAGTGGCTTTATAACAAACTTATCCAAACTTTCATCTAGTCCCATCTCATCAATTGCTTCAATCATGAAACCTAAAAGAATAAAATTAATACATGAGTAAACCATGTCTTTGTCTATTTCGTTTTTATGGTCAATGGCCGTTAAGATAGATTCGATCAGTTCTTCTTTAGTCATTGTATATCTTCCGCTTGCGCTGGGTAGAAAACCAGTCCTATGGAGTAGACAATGTTTTATAGTAATATCTTCATTAGAAAAATCTGGAAGGTGCTTCTTAACTGGGTCATTAAGTTCTATCTTTTTTTCATCTAGTAATTGAAGAATACGTTCAGTTACAAAAAGCTTTGTCAGAGAGGCAATATCATAAAGTGCATTCTCTTCTAAAGCTACATCAGGATAGCTACTCACTCCATATATATCTTTATGTACTATATCGTTATCAATCAGGGCGCTTGATGCTCCTGGTATTAATTTATTATCAACTGCTTCATGTATTTTGTTAAACATAAGTTACCTCATTTTCTAATGTGAATGTTTTTATTCTATCGTTTTATTTATGCTTATGCAATCTGTCTTATTTAAATATGCTTGTTTTAGTGCATAAAAAAAGACAACTACAGTTAATCAGTTACGATATTTGTAGTCATCTTTTTGTTTAATTATAGAATTTCTTTTGTTTTATTTACAACATTTTCTACAGTGAAACCAAATTCTTTGAATAGAATGTCTCCAGGCGCTGATGCACCATAGCGGTCCATTGTAACAGTTGTTCCATCTAAACCAATATAACGTCCCCATGAAACTGAAGATGCTGCTTCAATAGCAACACGTTTTCTTAAGTTGTTTGGTAGTACTGATTCTTTATATTCTTTAGATTGTCTTTCAAATAGTGTTTGTGAAGGCATACTTACAACACGTGCTTGAATGTTTTCTTTAGCAAGTGCTTCTTTTGCTTCAACAGCTAAGGATACTTCTGATCCTGACGCGATTAAGATTACATCTGGATTTTCTACATCTTCTAGAATATAAGCTCCTTTGGTAGCTTCTTGTGAAGATCCTTTGAGTTGAGGTAAGTTCTGGCGTGATAATACCAGTCCTACTGGAGCATCTTGTGATGTCATTGCGACTGCCCATCCTGCAACTGTTTCTCTTGCATCGGCTGGTCTAAAGTCAATGAAGTTTGGTTGTGATCTTAACATTGTTAATTGTTCAATAGGTTCATGGGTTGGTCCATCTTCTCCAACTCCAATACTATCATGTGTTAGAACATATGTTAGTGGTAATCCCATGATTGATGAGAGTCTCGCCATTGGTTTTAAGAAGTCTGAGAAAACGAAGAATGTCGCAACATATGGTTTTAATCCTCCGAATAATACCATACCATTACCCATTGCAGCCATGGCATGTTCACGAACACCATAGTGTAAGTTTTTACCTGCGTAGTTTTCTGCTGAGTATGAACTTTCATCGCTCATCATTGTCATGGTTGATCCTGCTAAGTCAGCTGATCCACCAAACAAGTTTGAGTATTTTTCTTTCAATCTATTAATAACAATTCCTGAAAGGGAACGTGTAGCAACTGCTTTATCTTCAAACTCCCATAGTGTTTTGTCATTAATGAACTCTTCCATTGTTAGTGTTCTATTATCTTCTTCCCATTGTGCGTATGCTTCTGGGTATTTTTCTTTATATGTTTCTAGTGTTTTTTGCCATGCATCATATGTTACTTGTTTTTCATTTACAAGGTCTGATGTATGTGTATAAACAGCTTCTTCAACAAAGAATGGTTCCATACTTGGGTATCCCATTGTTTCTTTTAACTTAACAATGTTATCGTCTCCCAGTGGTGCACCGTGTGTTGATGCTGAACCTTGGTTTGGTGACATTGCACCGATTTGTGTTCTAATTTCAATGAATGATGGTTTATCTAAGTTTGATTTAGCTTTTGTAATTGCAGCATCAATTGCTTGCATGTCATTACCATCTTCGACTAAGAATGTTTCGAAACCATATGCTTCATAACGTGCTCTTACATTTTCTTTGAATGCTAAGTCTGTACTTCCTTCAATAGTAATACTATTTGAATCATAAAGAACAATCAGTCTTCCTAATTCTAATGTTCCTGCTAATGAGCTGGCTTCTGATGTGATTCCTTCCATCATGTCTCCATCTCCTGCTAAGACATATGTATAGTTATCAAAAAGTGTAATATCATCTTTATTATATTTAGCAGCAATGTGTGCTTGAGCCATTGCCATTCCTACAGCTGTAGCAAGTCCTGCTCCCAGTGGTCCGGTTGTAGTTTCAACACCATCTGTATCCAGATATTCTGGGTGTCCAGGTGTTCTTGAACCCCATTGACGGAATTCTTTAAGGTCGTCCATTTGAACATCATATTCAAATAAGTGTAATAGTGAGTAGATTAGTGCTGAAGCATGTCCTGCTGAAAGTACAAATCTGTCTCGATTTACCCACTTTGAATCCTTAGGATTAAAGTTTAAGTGCTTTGACCATAGGGTATAAGCCATTGGTGCTGATCCAAGTGGTTTACCTGGGTGTCCTGAGTTTGCCTTTTGAACCATATCCGCTGAAAGTGCACGAATCGTATTTACTGTTTTTTGATTTAAATCTAATGTCATTGCTTACCTCTTTTCTACTATTAATATAGCGCATTTATGGGCTATTTACAATCAATCGATAATATAAAGGGGGTACTTTGCGCACCCCCTTATTTTTATTGAATTGCTTCAATCATTTCATTCAATGATTGAGACAAATTTTTGTATTTTTCTTCTGCTTTTTCGATATTTTCATCTCTAACACAGAAGTAAAATTTACATTTTGGTTCTGTTCCTGATGGTCTAATGGCAATCCATGATCCCTCTTCAAGGAAATACTTTAATACATTTGATTTTGGATAGTTTAAATCATTTCCATGAGTATCTTTTTGTGTAAAGTAATCTTCTTTGTTTATAACTTTTATACCTGCAAAGTTATCTGTATTTGAGTTTCTAAAAGTTTCTAGTATGCGTGCAATACGTGCTAAACCTGCCTCATCTTTTAAGGTTAAGGATTCTAAGGTATCGTAATATGCACCGTGTTCTTCATATAATTCTGTAAGTACATCCACTAATGTCTTATTTTGATTTTTGTAGAATGCTGTTGCTTCAGAAACTGCAATACATGCTTGTAGTGCGTCTTTATCTCTAACAAATTCTTTAATTAAGTAACCATAGCTTTCTTCATAACCAAAGACAAAGCTCTTTGTATTCTTTCTCTTATGATTCTCAATCTTCTCACCGATATATTTGAATCCTGTGAGTGTTTTTTCTACATCAACGTTATATTTATTAGCTATTTTTTCACCAAGGTCTGATGTTACAACTGTATTAAACATAACTGGATTTTTTGGCATGATATCGAGTTCTCTCATTGTACTGTATAAGTATTCTTGTAAGATTGCTCCACCATCATTACCGGTTAAGTAAACATATTCACCTGCGTGTTTTACTGCAATTCCCATACGGTCCGCATCAGGATCTGCAACCAACATTAAATCTGCATCAACTTCGTTTGCATATTTAAGTGCTACTTCAAAAGATTTTTTATCTTCTGGGTTAGGTGAGAGTGTATGTGTAAAGTCAGGATCGTAAGGTTTTTGTTCTTCTACAACTGTTACATCATAGCCCAGTGATTCCAGTACATTTGGTACAAGTGGAAAAGATGTTCCATGTTGTGATGAAAAGACGACCTTAATGTCTTTTTTCATTGAATCTCTTAATGCGATTGTTTTAAGTTTTTCAATATAAAGGTTGTCAAAATCTTGATCGAGTTCTCTTACCATTGATTTTTTACCTTGATAAATATCAATTGTAGTCTCATCTTCAATCTCGTTTACGTATTTAATTACTTTCGCAATTTTATCATCTACGAGTTGGCAACCAGTTTCATCATAAACTTTATATCCATTATATTCTTTTGGATTGTGACTTGCTGTAATAACAATACCACCAACACAGTTTAATTTTCTAATTGCGTAGGATAGCTCCGGTGTTGGTCTTGGTTCTGAAAAGACATAGGAGTCAATTCCAAAACTAGATAAAATCATTGCAGATATGTTTGCAAACTCTTTTGATTGATGTCTATTGTCGTATGCAATCGCAACTTTAAGGGGTCCAGAAAATGTTTCTTTTAAGTATTTTCCGTATGCTAAGTTTGCTTTTGCAATTGTGTATACATTCATGCGGTTAGGTCCGACACCTAACAGTCCGCGCATTCCTGCTGTCCCAAATTCAAGTGATTTATAAAATGCGTCTTGTTTTTCTTGTTCATTGAGCTTGTTTAATGCTTCTTTTACCCAAGTTTCTTTTTCGCCAAGTTTTTCCCAATTCTTGTATGCTTCCATAATACCTCCATTTTAGATAAAGAAAATAGAAGGAAAAGTCCTTCTATGATTTCTTATATTATCCAATCACTTTTTGAGTTTTTAGAACTTCTTCGATTGTTGCGATTGCTGCATCTTCGTCTTCGCCTTCAGCTGAAACTGTGATTTCTGACTGAGTTGGGATACCTAATGACATAACACCCATGATGGATTTCATGTTAATTGAGCGTCCTTTATAACTCAAGCTAATTTCACTCTTAAATTTACTTGCTGCGTTTACTGCTACTGTCGCAGGACGTGCGTGAAGACCAACTGGGTCAACTACGATTGCGTTAAATTCTTTCATAAATATATTACCTCCTACATTCTTATTCATTTTATAACATTTAAGCGCTTAACACAACAGTAAGCACCAATTATTGATTATTTATGGTACGGATGTTGCTTATTAATCATAAATGCGCGATAAATCTGTTCTACAAGCAACTGTCTGACGAGTTGATGTGGAAAAGTAAGTTTTGATATTTGCCACATAAAGTTGGATCTATTTTTAATATCATCCGAGACACCATGTGATCCACCGATAATGAATATGAGATCTTTTCCTGTACTTAAATTTCTACTTATATTAGCAGCTAATTCTTCTGAGCTAATATTTGCACCTTTTAAATCTAGTAGTATTACATAATCCGTTGGTTTAATTTTAGATAAAACTCTATTTGATTCATCTTCAATAACTTTATTAATTTCACTATCTTTGTGTTTCGATTTGTCCAGTTCTAGTATTTCTACTTTATGTTCTGGACGCAATCTTTTCATATATTCTTCAATTAAAGCCACTTGAGCTTTTTCTTTAATTCGCCCAATGGCTATAATCTTTATCAATCTAAGGTTACCTCTATATCAACAGATTCACCTGCTCTTAGTATTTGCAGTTTGACTGTGTCTGTTGGTTTCTTTTTATATAGTTCTTTTCTGAAATCTTTGAAATTCTTTACTTCTACACCATCAAAGGATGTAATAATATCATTCTTTTTAATCCCAGCACGATAAGCAGCTGAACGTAGTTGAACATCAACGACTAATACACCACTTACATCTTCTGCAATATCCATTTGCTGTTTGTATATTGCGGCCATATCATCAATCGCTATTGCTGATATACCAATGAGTGGATAGTTCACTTTTCCGTTTTCTTTAAGTTGTTCTACGATGGGTAAGACTTCGTTAATTGGGATTGAGAATCCCATTCCTTCAATCTTCTCTGAACTTATTTTAAGTGAGTTAATACCAATTAGTTCACCATTCATATTGACTAAAGCACCACCACTGTTTCCAGGGTTAATTGCTGCATCTGTTTGTAATACAACCATATCCCAATCAGATATACCATCGTTGTTTAAATCAACGGGTACCAGTCTATCTTTTCCGGATATAATACCAAAAGTCGTTGTGTTAGAGAACTCTACGCCTAATGGGCTTCCGATTGCTACGACAAATTCACCTACAGTTACTCGCGATGAATCTCCCATTTTAAAGGGTTCTAGTTTATAGTCACCTTCAATTGCAAGCAGCGCTAGGTCTGTAAACGCATCTGATCCTAAAAGTTCTGCTTCAACTTCCTCACCATTTGCAAGTCGGACAATAATACTTTCTGCATTATCGATGACGTGATGATTTGTTACTATGTAGTGTTTATTATCTTTTGCTTCGTATATAACACCTGTACCGCTTCCGCTTACTTGTCCACGAATTGTTTGCACGACAGAAACGACTTTATCATTCACTTCTGATACGACTTTAGTTACATCAGTTTCAAACTCTGAAACAACCTTCGATATTTCTTTGTTAGGTCCTGATTTCTTTAGGCTTTCTACTTCCTTACTTAAATCTTGGACTTGATAGGACAAAAAAGCAGTCAATCCTAATAACACCACGATAATTATTTGAGTTAATCTTTTCATATGTCCTCCTTAAATCTATCCTAACAACCAATAAATCGACAAGGATGTTGTTTAACACCATTGTACCTTATTTCAAAGTGTAGGTGAGGTGCTGTTGTTCTTCCGGTCATTCCAACATAACCAATTTGTTCACCTTTACGCACTGTAACACCTCTTGGCACGCGACCAGGTGCGTTCATATGATAATAGTGTGTTGTATAACCGTTATTGTGATTAATTACGACATAGTAACCTTGCGAGCTACTGTATGAGTTTGCTTGAATATAGCCTCGGTCGGATGCATAAATCGGACCATAGCCCCCATTACTACGAGCATGAATGTCTACGGCAGCATGACCTCCATAGCAATACCAACCACACATAATACGTGCATTTGACATTGGCCAAGCAAAGTTTCCGCTACCTACTCTTGGTTCAACATATGTACCAACAAGTACTACACCTCTAACGGGTTCTTTTGTCACTTTTGATTTAACAAGTTTTGATTCAATAGGTTCGTCATTTAAGTACGTATCCTCATAGGTTACATCACGGTATCCAACTTTTTCTACTACATCTACACGAGTTAATCCTTCTCTTAGTGATGGATCTTTCTGGTAGATTGTTTCTTCAGGGTGAATAATCTCCTCAGTCATTCTCTCTTTTGTAACATAAACGTTGAAAGGGGAGTTAAAGGCAGTAACGTTGAGTTTTGTTCCTGGTTTAATGATCTGTTGTTTATCTTTAATTGTATCCCTGTTGATTGAAATTAATTGATTTACTGTCAGTCTGTTCAATACAGCAATACCATCTATCATATCAAACTCTTGAACTTCATAAGTTTTATATTCTGGATCTGTACCAAAACTTAAGTAGTTTAAGATAGATGTCTCATCAGTATATATATTATCAATCGAAGCATATCCTTCTGTAAAGACAATTGACTCTTGAACTTTTAGATCAATATCTTGTTCTCCATAAGTTTTAAGAGGTTCAATCTTTTTATTGTTTTTTAAGTTTTCATAAGCACTTTCTGAGACATAGGATTTAATAAATGTTTCACGAGCACGGTTAAAGTCACTAATGTCTTTAACAAAAATTGTAGCACCATTTGAAAACTCTACCTTTGGTACAGAGACTGCAATAAGCTCTTCTTTATAAATATAATCAAAAATTTCTTGGTCTTTATCTTCATAATCATTATAGATTAGTGCATCAACTACATATAAATCATCAATGAATCCTAATTTTGTTTCAGGAAATACCTCTCGGTACTCTCTTTGATATACTTCATCCAATAATACTTCAATAAAATTATAATCATGTACAATTCCTATTAAATCGTTTTTATTATAGAGTTTATATCGTTTTACTGGTGTACTCAATTCACTGATTGGTTTTTGTTCTATGATTGATGGTTCTTGTTCTAGTTCAGCCAATACGGATAGATTGCTATTGGCTGCTACTTTTTCACTTTGGTAAGCAAAAACAACACTCAATAGGAGTGCAAATGCAATAACAATAATTTGTATAGTTTTATTTCTGTTCATAGTTTACCTCAAATATACTTTAATTAATGAAGGTGAAAGTGTCGTGATGATTTCTTGTGAAATCATTTTATTAATTCACCAGAGACGATTTCATGCTGTTGAAGAACACGTAATTGTCCTTTAAAGCCATTTAGATAACGCTTAGCAGTTTCCAAAGCCAAGCTATCTGTATTTGCTTCCTCGCTAATGTGAGCAAGAAGTATTTCTTGTGTTTTATCCGATACAATTTGAGAAAGGATTGTCCCTGCTGTTTCATTAGAAAGGTGGCCTTTGTCTGATAGTATTCTTTGTTTTGTTATATATGGTCGATTTGATTGCATGAGTAGTTCTGGATCATGGTTACTTTCCATTACAATAATATCTGCATCTTTTAAGTATTGTAAATCATCGTTTCTAATATAGCCTGTATCGGTAATAAAAACGAGTTTATGTTTGTCATCTTTTATAATATAAGCTACAGAATTCTCTGTATCATGTGATGTTGCAATGGAAGTGATTGTAAATGAACCATGATTGAATGTTTGATAGGGTTCAATTGCTTCATACTGCACTTTCACTTCAGTTGGTGAATATACTTTATGATTTTTAAATAAGTTAATTGCTGAAATATGATCTGAGTGGTCATGGGTAATTAATAGGCAATCTAATTGATCTAATGATATTTCTAGTGTTTCTAGAGCGCCTTTAATATTTTTTTGAGTTGTACCTGCATCAATGATTAGTTTTGTTGTGCCATTTTCCACAATAAAAACATTTCCTTTTGATCCACTTGCTATACTGTGAAATTTCATTAATGATCATCCTCAAAAGAATTTTTCACACTAAAGAATCTGTTGACGTTTGCTTCAAACATTAATGGTATGTCTGCTAAAGCACCGTTTCTGTGTTTTCTAATAAGTAATTCTGTTGGGCGGTATTGTTCATCAATCTTAGCCTGTTCACCATTTTCATCTTTTTTATCTCTATCATGATAATCTTTACGGTATAAGAACATTACAATATCGGCATCCTGCTCAATAGATCCTGATTCTCTAAGGTCAGAAAGTTGTGGAATATTACTATCACGTCTTTCAACCAAACGGGATAGCTGTGATAAGGCAATGACTGGTACTTCCATTTCACGTGCCAGTAGTTTCAAGCTTCTTGAAATTTCAGAAACTTCTTGTTGTCTAGTGTCTGAGTTTCCTGTACCTGTGATTAACTGAATATAGTCAATAATTATAATATCTAGTGTACCGTTATTTTTTAGTTGTCTACATTTTGCAAATATTTCTGGCATTGTGATTGATGAGTTGTCATCAATAAAAATATTTAACTTTTGAAGTTGGGCAACATTCATTGCTAATTGACCCAATTCTGAGTCATCAAGATTACCAGTACGCAGCTTACTACCATGTACACCTGAACTTGCTGATAAGATACGCATCATTAAATGTGTTGCGGGCATCTCTAAAGAGAACATTGCGGCTGAGGCTTGTCCATCTTTATTTTGTGCTGAACTTGTGATATTTAATGCTAAGTTCAATGCAAAAGCTGTTTTACCAACAGATGGTCTAGCAGCAAGAATAATGAGGTCTCCTTTTTGCAATCCACTGGTAACGTGGTTAAGGTGATCATATCCTGTTTCAAGACCTGTAATAGTACTGCCTTGGTCTCTAAATTTTTTAATCTGTTTATATACTTGTTGAATAACATCTGATCCCGTTTGCATCTCTTCAATACGACGGTTTTCAGCAATCTTTTGAAGTGAGCGCTCTGCTTTATCAAGAAGCGTTTGCATGTCAGTTTCGTTGTCAAATCCACCTTCCTCAAGTGCTTGAGTCAGTGATATTAGGCTTCTTTTTTGAGATTTTTCTTGTAGGTTATCCACAAAGAAATTAAAGGTTGTTGGACTGGCTCCACCATCAGCTAACATTGCTAAATATTCTACACCACCGACATTAGAAAGCTCACCTTTATCGTTCAGTCTTGAGATAATTGTTTCTGCACTAATGGATTTATTCTCGTCTAAAATATCTTTAATAGTATTAAAGATTATCTTATGTTCATATTTAAAGAAATCGTCTGGCTTCAGCGCATATTGCTCAACAGTTGTACTGATTTCCGGATAAATCATGACCGCTCCGAGTACTGCTACCTCTGCCTCATAACTTTGTGGTAGTGACTTCATTTATTTCTCCTATTGTTTTGCGTTTAAACGTACTGTAAGTGTTGCTGTAACATTATCGTAGATACCAACCTCAATTTTATTGAGACCAATACTTGTTACAGGTCCACTTGGTTTGAATTTTCTTCTATCTAGTTTAATATCGTGTTTTTTAAGTAATGCATTCTCAATTTGTTTTGTTGAGATGGATCCAAAAACTCTACCGTCTTTTCCAACTTTTATGTCAAAATCTAAGATAATCTTGTTAATTTCTTTTGCGGTTTCTTTTGCTTCGTCTATCTTAGCTAAATGAACATTCTCTCTGTCTTGTTTCTCTTCTTTTAAAATTTGGTTTGCTTTTGAACTTGCTAGAACTGCCAGTTTATTTGGGATTAGGTAGTTTCTTGCATAGCCATCTGAAACCTCAACGATTTCATCTTTTTTACCAATTTTCTTTACATCTTGTAATAGTATAACTTTCATTTAGTTTACCTCTTTCCTGATTGTTTCAATTGCTGTTTTTAATTTTTCTACAACTTCGTTAATGCTTGAATTTTTAATTTGGGCTGCAGCTGCCGTAAAGTGACCGCCACCACCGAGTATTTCCATGACACGTTGGACGTTTATATCACCTTTAGATCTTGATGAAACACCAATTGTATCTTCATTGATATGTGAGACCACAAATGTTGCTTCAACATTTCTAACTTTTAATATTTCATCTGCAACCTGCGACATGAGTGCACGTTTTAAGAATCCATCTTTATATGATGCAATAACAAATCCATCATCATATAGTTCACTTTGATTAAGTACCTTGTTTTTGAGTTCAAAGTCATCATACTCATCTCGTAAGAAGTTTTCGACTTGTGATAGAGATGCACCAAACTTTCTGAGTTCGGCCATCGCTTCAAATGTACGACTTCCCGTTCTATTTCTAAATCTATTTGTATCAATGAGTATTCCTGTATACATAATTGTAGAGGCAAATGCGGATACATTTACTTTCCATTTATGGTAAGGGAATAGCTCAATTACAAGTTCACTTGCTGATGAAGCAGACGGTTCGATGTAGTAAAGATTAGGCTTGAATGTAAATTCACCTGTTCTTCTATGGTGATCAATGATTGCAATGTTTTTTGCTTTCTCTAAAATTTTTGGCACCTGTGTTTGTACTTCATTATGATGGTCAACCATAATCACAAGTGTTTCATCCTTTAGTGAGTTTAGAGCTTCTTCTGGTGTTACAAAAGTAAATTCTTTGGAGAATCTCTCACTGTTATTTTCTATTGTTTCTGCGAGTTTTTCTTCTATATCATTAACATCAACAACAATTGTTGCTGTTTTATGATATGACTTGGCTATAGCAGCAACACCTAGTGCACTACCCATACAGTCAAAGTCCATCATTCTATGACCTACAATGATCACGTTTCTAGATTTAGAAATATGATCTCCTAGGTTTTGTGCCATGACACGAACTCTAACTTTTGATCTTTTCTCTACTGCTTCTACTGTTCCACCATAGTACTTCGTACTTTCGCCTCGAGCATTGATGGCGACTTGGTCCCCACCTCTGGATTGCGCAAGTTCTAAAGCATTATTGGCCATTTCTTCCAGTTCTTTATAGTTCTCACTTTTTCTTGCGAAGGCAAGTGATAGTGTAATACTTGCATCAATCTTAGAAGATTCACTTCTAACTGTATTTAAGATACTGAAATTATCTTTTTCAATATTTTTAAATATCTCTTCATTTAGAAGTAATAAGTAACGATCTGGTCTAAGTCGACGAATCATAACCTTATTGTTATCTGCCCATTTAACAACTGCTTCTCGAATATTTGTATCCATGGTAGCAATTGTTTGCTCTTCTTCATATGCTGTAGTTTCTTCGTAGTTATCTAAATAAGCAAAACCTAATACTACTGAAGTGTTTTCTAGCTCTTGGTGAAGTCTTCCAATTTCAGTTTGTTCTTGGAATACCATCACACCTTTTGATGACAAATGCCTTGCTTTAAATCGCACATCTTCAACGTCTACAAAAACCTCTAAGTTAATGTCTGATAAGGTTGGTGCTACTTGTGGGAAAACCTCAAGAAGAGGTTCACCAATATGGTTTAAGTTATAGTCATCAAAGACCTCGCTCATCCATGAAATATTCCTATTATCATCATAGGTTAAGAGTGCTAAATGTGCGAACGCAAAAGCTTCTCCACTTTCTTTTCCAAGTGTTCTACTTACATGAACAACACGATCGCGATAGGCACGTGAGCTGAGTGTAAACACCACAAAAATGATTAGTAGATTTATTAAAATAATAGCGTATTGAATTGTTGTGAGATATGATTTTAATATTATTTGAGCTATTATTAAGATCACTAATTCACTGAATCCAAGCACCAGTAATTGGGTTTTGTATTTTTCAAATCGGTCCATTTCAAAAACCCCCGTTTCCATTTCATTTTAACACAGAAAGTGCTTATTTTCTATGTCGTTTCATCAAGTAACTAAGCTGATTTGCTCCCACATAAATTATAAAAGTCTCGAGTAGAACTGTAAAAAGAAGTCCTGCTATAGCAAGAATGAATAATGTGTCTTGATTGCTTATTCTTGTTATTGCTTTTATTTCTAACATGAATACACGCATTTCTAAACCAAAGAACTTGCCAAAAAAAGTCATCATAATAAGATAGTTAACTAAATTACTTAAATATATTATTATAAACTTTAGACTTTTTTTGAGTTCTGTTTTATTTACAACAATGTAAACTAACGCGACTATTCCATATGTGATCATGAGTATGGTGGTAGGGAGTTGTCCTGGAACAATCATTACAAGAAATACAGTCGCAACATATGTAATAATACTTTCCTTCATCGGATGATACATCCCATATACAATCAAGGGAAGGGGAATAAAGGTCATAATAAAGCCTGCTAACATTCTATCTGTTAGGATTAAAACGACTGTTAGTGCGGCAGTTATTGACCCTTGTGTAATGCTTACTGTTTGTCTTCTCATATTCTATTCCTTTCAAGATATAAGAAAGCCTCCCTAAAGAAGAGAGGCTATTTTTTAATTTTCTGTTACGTATGGAATTAAAGCCATTTGACGTGCTCGCTTAATTGCAATTGCAAGCGGACGTTGATATTTGGCACGAGTTCCTGTTACGCGTCTAGGAATAATTTTACCGTTTGAACCGATAAAACGTTTTAGTAGTTCGATATCTTTATAGTCGATATATTTCACATTGTTTTTTGTGAAGTAGCAAACTTTACGTTTTGGTCCACGAAATTTTCTGAATGACATATTATGTTTCCTTTCTGAATTTAGAATGGAAGGTCGTCATTTGTGATATCAAGTGTTGGCGCTTCATCTTCATAACTTTGTGACTCAAACTGTGGCGCTTGAGCTGGTTGTGAAAATGCTGGTGGTTCTTGATAGTTCGATTGTTGTGGTTGATATGAAGTTTGTCTTGACCCTCTTGGCTCAAGTGCTTGAACGGACTCAGCAACTACAGTAAATGTATTCACTTTTCGACCGTTTTGGTCTTCATAGCTTCCTGTTTCAATACGTCCATCAATACCGAGTAAAGCACCTTTTGTAATATAGTTTCCTATAAAATCTGCTTGATTTCTCCAAGCCACACAGTTAATAAAATCTGT
>CAYPHX010000036.1:0-4242 GCA_964410635.1 uncultured Erysipelothrix sp.
GATGATGTACTTTTAAATAACATGAATAACTGGTCATTTGTTTTTAGTGAGCTTCCTGTTAAAGATGATAATGGTAACGACATTACTTATACAGTTGAGGAAGCAGGTACAACCTATGATGCTATTATTACTGGTTCTGCCGAAGACGGATTTACTATTACAAATAATGTTAAGTTAGAAACCATTAACATTCCTGTTGAAAAAGTATGGTTTGGAACTGAATTAGATAATATAGAAATTCAATTACTTCAAAATGATAAATCTTTTGGAGAGCCAATTGAGTTAAGTAAATCTACTAACTGGAAAGCAGAATTCAATAATCTACCTAAGACGGATGAATACTTAAATGAATATGAATATACTGTTAAAGAGCTTGAAGTCCCTGGTTATTATTCTGAAATTACCGAAGATGAATCCGGCGGCTTTATCGTAACTAATATTGAAAAGACAAGCATTTCAGTAACTAAAGAATGGCGTGGTGGTTATGGTGATATCGAGTCAATCGATGTATCCTTAGTTGGTGGAGATTCCGATCAGGTTATTACTTTAAATGCACCTGATTTTAAAGGAGTGTTTACAGACCTTCCTAAATATAATAAGGATGGAAATCCAATTGAGTATAAAATTGAGGAAGTTGATGTACCAGAAGGATATACACCTGAATATAATTGGTTAAATGATAAGGAACTTGTTATTAAAAATAATAGAACACTTAAGACCGAAGTTAGTGTTTCAAAAACATGGATAGGAAAATCACTCGATAGTATTGTCGTTGTACTTTATGCTGATGGTAAAGAAATAGACGATGTTACACTTTCAGCAGCCAACTCGTGGAATCATACATTTAGAGACTTAGCCTATTATAATCTAGAAGATAGTTCACAAGATGGACTAGCAATAGATTATACAATTCAAGAGTATATTTTAGATGAAAAAGGCAACAGAGAAGAATTAAGTGACAAACTTTACAATCAAAAAGTAATCAAAGTTTATGACAAAGAATCTCAAACATATAAATTTGATATAACGAATGAGTTTATCGTTCAAACAACAAACCTACCTTATAAAAAGATTTGGCAAGGTGAAGTTATTGATGGTCAAGAAATTACAGTGCAAGTAACTCAAATAGACAGCACTGGTATTGAAACAATTTTAGAAGACATGACTCAGACATTAACCTATCCAGTTACAGAAGGTGTTTTTGAAAATCTTCCAATGAGTGATGCTGATGGAAATCCATATTTATACACTATTTCAGAACTAGCTGTAGATGGGTACGCTTCAAAGATTAAAGTAGTTGATGATATAACTACAATTACGAATACACGTTCTGCAGTTCAAAATCTTCATTTCAAAAAGATTTGGGAAACTAAAGAAGAAGCTTCTATTGTGTTGAATGTATATAGAGAATCAACAGGATCCGAAAAGCAACTATATAAAACACTAAATATAAATGGTATTAAAGATGGTTGGTCAGCCACACTTATAGATGTTCCTGTATTTGATACTTTGGGTAATCCTTATACTTATTCTGTTGAAGAAGCAGTAGATGAAAGCTATCAATCATCTGTAAATCGCATTGAAATGGATAATGACATTAAATTTGAAATTACAAACAAATTTGTGTCTAAAACGACAACTTTTGATGTAACTAAGAAGTGGAATGGTGAGATACTAGAAGGATTAGAAACGATTCAAGTTCAGTTAATTCGTACAAGTACAAATCCTGATGATAAATCAGTAAAAGAGTATGAACCAATCACTTTATCAAAAGAAAATAAATGGAAAGCTACTTTCCCACGAGAGTATGAAACCCATGATCCTTATGGTTTTGAGTATGAGTATGAAGTAAAAGAACTTTTACCAGAAGGTTATGAAGATTCATATACTGTGTCAATTTTTGAAACAGATAATGGCTTTGAGATTACCAATACACGATCAGGTGTGCTTGATATTTCAGTAAGCAAAGAATGGATTGGTAGCGATGGTAATAAAAGTGATGTTACTGTTTACCTGTATCAAAATGGTAAGTTGATTAACAATCAAAATATTGTGAGTTACATAGATGGCGATGTAAAAGTATGGCCTGTCATTAAATTTGAAAATCTTCCAGAGTTTGATGAATTTGGAAAAGCTTATACATATACTGTAGATGAAGAAAAACTCGAAAACTTTGAATTGGTAGAGCCCATTGAAAGAGAAGAAAATCATTTTACCTTAGTAAATAAAGATATTTCAACAGTTGATTATCTTGTTAAAAAAGTATGGGTTGGTGGAGCAGAAGAAAAACCAGAAATTAAGTTTTCACTTTATCAGAATGGTTTACAATATGGTGACACTATAACCTTTGAAAAAGGGCAACTAGAATATACTTTCAAAAATTTACCGAAGTATGATAAGAATGGTGGTTTATATAAGTACACAGTAACGGAAATTAACTCAATTATGAGGGATACAGATGTTTATATAAGTTCAGCTGATGAAACAGAATACTCAACAATTTTCACCAATACATATCAGCCGAAATTAGTTGATGTAAATGTTGTAAAGACTTGGAAGGAAGAAGGTATCAGTACATCTGATAAAGTAATTACTTTAAGACTAAAAAGTACTCAACCACTTCAAGAGTATGTGATTAAACTTGATGCAAGTGACAACTATGAAGGGTCATTTAAAGCTATTCCTTATACAGATATGAATGGAAATGTTATTGAGTATTACCTAACTGAAGACTCTATTCCAGGATATCGTGTTGAAGTGGAAGATTTTGATAGTATTCTTAAAGATTTGAAAGTGACTAATATTAGAACAGAAAATCTAAGCTTCGAAGTTACAAAAGAGTGGATTGGATTTAAGCCAGAAGATGCAAAAATTGTTTTTGAACTGTTTAGAAATGGCGAACTGTTAGGAGAATATACGTTAGATCAATCAAACAACTTTAGTAAAACATTTGAAAATTATTCTGGTTTTGATGAAAATGGCGATGCATATAGATATTCAGTTAAAGAAACCTCTCTAACAGGAAACAAAGATGGCGAGCCTGTTGAACTTCAGGACTATAATGTTGCCTATCTTGGTAATACTAATGATGGATTTAAGATTGTAAATTCCTATAAAGAAGTTGTTATCCCATTAACTACAGTTGTAAAAGAGTGGGTAGGTGGAGATGCTTCTTTCAGACCAGATGTTACGATTCAATTAATTAGAACAACAAACAAAACAATTGAAGACATTATTGATACTGTTACACTAACAAACGGCACAGACTATAAGTATGAATGGGCTAATTTACCACAAATGAGTATCAACGGTGATACTTTTGAATATAGAGTAAGAGAAATCAGTAAGCATGAGAACTACGAAGTAATATACGAAAACATTGAAAATGATTTTAAAATTACAAATAAATTCACACCTGAAAAAACATCTTACTCAGTTCATAAAACCTGGGTTGATGGACCAGGAGCTGTAGATATTGAATTGAAGCTTTGGCAAAGATTGGGTGTAGATGAAGCAATAGTTTATAAAGAAGGAAAACTTCTAAAAGGAGAAAGCGTCTTTATTTTCAGCGACTTACCTAAAACTGACGATGATAATAATCCATATTATTACTATGTAGAAGAAGTTGTTCCTGATGGATATACGCCATCATATGAACATAAAGACAATAGCACCTCAATTACAAATACCTTTAACTTAGGATCTGTTGATATAACAGCAAATAAAGTCTGGGTAAATGGACCAGAAATTAAACCAAGTATCCAACTACAACTTTATGTTGGTGATGTTGCTAGAGGTAATCCAATTACACTACAGAATGGTCAATTATCATATACATGGAGTAATCTACCAGAGACGGACTATAAAGGTGAAACCTTAATCTACACAGTTAAAGAATTACCTGTTGATGGATATACAACAACATACGATGTTACTGAAGAAACCACAACAATCACCAACACATTTGTAGTTGAAGAGACTGAATATACAGCTAATAAAGTTTGGATTGGTGGACCAGATGTGAAACCAACTATTAAACTACAACTCTTACAAAATAATATTGATTACGGTGATGTTGTAACATTAGAAAATGGTATTTTAAGTCATACATGGACAAAACTACCAGTAACTGATTTAGAAGGTAATAAGTATGTCTATGATGTCAAAGAAGTGGATGTTCCAGTAGGATTCCATATGACAAAAACAGGTAAAACGATCACAAACACATTTATAATTGAAAAA
>CAYPHX010000036.1:4342-12588 GCA_964410635.1 uncultured Erysipelothrix sp.
TAATTGAAAAAACAGATGTTGTAGGAACAAAGAAATGGGTCGGTGGAACAAGTAGACCAGATATAGAGATTCAACTCTATAGAAATGACATCGCTTGTCTTGATCCAGTAACATTAGTAAGTGGTGAAGATACTGTCAGATGGAAAGATTTAGACTTGACTGATGAAGATGGTAATCCTTATAGTTATACAATTAAAGAAGTGAATGTTCCTAAAGAGTATGTATCCACAGTTTCTGAGGATGGACTAACAATCACAAATACATTCAAGATTGAGAAACGAGACTTTACAGTTACTAAAACATGGGTCGATGGACCAAAAATTCACCCTACTATAGAGCTACAACTTTATAGAAATGGTGAAGCATATAGACAATCAGTAAAGCTTCACGATCAAGAAGAAACTTACACTTGGACTGATTTAGATAAAACTGATATTGATGGAAATGAGTATATCTATACAGTTGATGAGATTAATCAATCCGACGACTATGATAAAGAAATATCTAGTGATGGTAAAATAATCACCAACACATTTAGGGTAAAGGAAATATCATTTAGTATAGAAAAAGTATGGGTTAATGGACCAGAAGTGAAACCTGAAATTACGATTGAACTTTACCGAACAAACTTAATTACCGGAGAAGTAGAAAAAGTAAGAACAAAACATCTTCAAAATGGTGAACTCACACACGTGTTTGAAAATTTAAATGCTACAAACGACATAGGTGAATCATATGAATATTTCATTAAAGAACTTGAAGTTGAAAATTATGATTCTGAAATAGAAGGTGGCACAATTACCAATACATATGTCTCAGAAAAAACATCCATAGCTGGTACTAAGACTTGGATTGGTGGACCAGAAGTAAAGCCTGAAATTACAATTGCGCTTCTACAAGATGGTACAATCATTGATTCTGTAACACTAAAAGATGGTGAGTTAAATTATGAATTTACCGATCTCGATGTAACAGATATAAATGGTAATCCGTATACATATGAAGTAAAAGAATTTGAAGTTGCAGATTATGAATCAGAGAAAGACGGGTTCAACTTTACCAATACATATGTCTCAGAAAAAACATCCATAGCGGGTACTAAGACATGGATTGGTGGACCAGAAGTAAAGCCTGAAATTACAATTGCGCTTCTACAAGATGGTACAATCATTGATTCTGTAACACTAAAAGATGGTGAGTTAAATTATGAATTTACTGATCTTGATGTAACAGATGTAGATGGTAAGCCTTATACATATGATGTAAAAGAACTTGAAGTAGAAGATTATGAATCAGTAAAAGATGGGTTCAACTTTACCAATACGTTCAATGAAGACAGTGTGTTTACTGAAAAAACATCTGTTTCTATTGAGAAAATATGGGTAGGAACCGCATTAGAAAAAATTGAAGTGTTCTTACATGCTAACAATGAAATTATTGATTCAGTAATCTTGAGCGAAGAAACTGATTGGAAACATACATTCAATTTGCTAGAGCTTAAAGATGAAAATGAAGAGTTAATTGTGTATTCAATAAGTGAAGCAGTTTATGAAGAGTATACAACTGATATCACAGAAGAAGATCAAATATTCATTATTGTGAATACATTAATTGAAGAGCCAGAAGAACCAGGTGATGGTGATAAGCCAGAAGAACCAGGTGATGGTGATAAGCCAGAAGAGCCAGGTGATGGTGATAAACCAGAAGAACCAGGTGATGGTGACAAGCCAGAAGAGCCAAGCGATGGTGATAAGCCGGGTGAGTCAGGAGACTCACAAGTAGATTCTGCTATTAAGCAAGATGGTGAAGAGAAATTACCTTCAACAGGTAGCTTTGCAATCTTGACAAATTTAGGAACTGCATCGATTGTTTTATCCAGTTTATTCTGGTTATTTGGTAAATTAAGAAAAGAAGAAGAGGAAGAGAAATAATTATCTAACTCTTAAGCCAAGGTACTCACCTTGGCTTTTCTTATGGTATGATAAGAGAAAGAAAAAGGGGAAGATAGACATATGAAGATATTCCATATTGCTGATTTACATCTAGGTAAACGGGTGAATGAGTTTGACATGATTGATAGTCAAATAGACATGTTGGACAAAATTATTGATGCGGTAATTCAAGAAAAAGCGAATGCTATTATTTTAGCAGGGGATATTTATGATCGTTCTGTTCCAAGTAGTGATGCAGTTAAGGTATTTGATACATTCCTTAATAATCTAAAGAATCTCAATACAAAAGTTTATATTATTGCTGGTAATCATGATTCTAAAGAACGTCTCTCTTTTGCTTCAGGTATTTTAAAGGATGCAAATTATTTTATCGCATCCCATATTGAAGATTCTGTTTTTAAGGATAGTATTGATGAGAACACTGATATTTATATGATTCCTTTTTTAAGGCCTACAGATGTTCGTTATGCCCTGGATAGTGATGTATCAAGCTATGAAGCAGCATTCGCAGAAGTGATGGATTTAATAGATATTGATGAGTCTAAGTTTAACATTATGGTTTCACATCAATTCATTACTTCAAGTGGCCAAGAGCCAGAGAAAAGTGATTCAGAAATTGTAAATGTTGGTGGTCTAGATAATATAGATGCAAAAGTATTTGATGAATTTGATTATGTTGCTTTGGGGCATATTCATAGGCCTCAATCTATAGGTAGAAAAGAGATTCGCTATGCTGGATCCATCCTAAAATACTCATTATCAGAGGTGAATCACAATAAATCAATCACAGTTTTAGATATTGAAAACAAGAATCTAGAACTATCCACCTTACCACTGATTCCAAAACAGGACATGGTTCATATAAAAGGCTACTTTGAAGAGATACTTCAAGATACCAATTATTCTACTGAAGATTATACTTACATAACATTATTAGATGAGGATGAAATAGTTGATGCTTTAGTACGACTTCGACAAAAGTTTCCTTACTTATTGAGTATTAAATTTGAAAATAAGAGGCTTTCCTTTGATAATACAGAGATCTTATCATATGAGAGTCTAAATGAAATGTCTCCAGTAAATCTATTCAATGACTTCTATTCAAGACAAAACAATCAAGAATTATCAGATTCACAAAAAGAATTTGTAACAGAAATTATGGAGGAACTCAATGAGACCCATTAAATTAGAAATCCAAGCCTTTGGCCCATATAAAGATAAAACAGTAATTGACTTTTCTCTTTTTGATTCACAAGGACTGTTTCTTTTGACTGGAGATACAGGATCTGGGAAAACGATGATATTTGATGCTTTAACATTTGCATTATATGGTCAAACAAGTGGTAACGAACGTAATGCTAACTCAATACGTTCACAATTTTCAGAAGCTCATAAAGAGACTTATGTAGCACTTAGTTTTCATCATCAAAACCAAATTTATCATATTAGACGAAACCCAACACATAGCTATGCCAAAAAAGAGGGTGGTAGAGAAACAAACAGCATGCATAATGTTGAACTGACTCTACCTACAAAAGAAATCCTTTCAGGGGTATCTCTTGTTGGAGAAAAGATTAACGATATTTTAGGACTAAATTATGCTCAATTTAAACAAATCGCTTTAATTGGTCAAGGTGAATTCAGAGAACTTTTAACTGCAAAAAGTGATGCAAGAAGTGATATCTTTAGAAAAATATTTAATACGAAATTATACCAAGATTTTGAATACAAACTAAAATCAATAAACTCCAGTGCAAGACAAGAGTATGAAGATGAACTGAAGCTTATCGAAAATATTTTGAGCAATCTAGAGGACTTAGAGTTTGAAGATATTGGTATTGATGCTTTAGACGATAATATATTCAAGCTTAAAGATTTTCTCGATAGTAAAGAAAAAGAAAAGCAAAAGATTGATAAACAACAAGAGACTATTTCAAAGAATAATAAAAAGTTAATAGAAGAAATAGAATCAGGCAAGAGACTTTTAAAAGACTTCAATGACTTAGAAGAATTAAAGTCAGAACAAAAACTGCTCAAGAGTCAAAAGGAAAAATATGATGAGATAGAAGCTTCTTTAAAACAAATTGAGATCGTGGAAAATCAGATTGAACCCATTGAGCAGAGGTTAAAAGAAGAAGAGTCTAAATTGGCTGAAACATATCTTAAGCAACAACAAGATGAATTTAAACTAAAAGAGAATCTTGTAAAATTGGAAGGTACCTTAAAAGAGAAAGAAACACTCTTATCAAAAGAGAACGAGATTACTAAATTAAAACAGAGTAACCACCTCATTGAATCAAGTTTAAATGAGTATAAAAAACTGGAAGAAATAAGTAACAAGGAGTCAAGCTATACTAAGAATATGATTGATCTTGTGAATACAGAAGTAAAAGAAAATCAGATTAAATCAAACTTACTTGATAAGATTAATCGTTATGAGATTGAGCTTAAGCTGAAAGAATCACATGAACAAGCATTACTGAAATTGGATGCTGTGTTTGAGAATCTATCGACCTTGATCAAACTCAAAAGTCAGATAGAACTACTAAGCACTGAAACAGAGAAGGAAGCATCAAAACTACTGTCAATCAGTGATCAAGTATTAGTAGCTAATAACAATTACTCTAAGATGGATCATCAATTCTATATGTCTCAAGCTGGAATATTGGCCAAAGGTCTAAGGGAGAATGAGCCTTGTCCTGTATGTGGTTCACTACATCATCCTAATAAAGCCCATCTAAGTGATAGTGATATTAATAAAGAAATCCTTGACGAAGCGAAAGTATCGCTTGATGCATTAGAAGCAAAGCGAAATGAAATCTCAATGAGTCATAATTCGTTGAAAACGAAACTTGAATCATTATACGCAACTTATAACACTCAGTTGAAAGATAAGAATCTGGATGTAGAAGCATATTATCTAAGTGTTAAACAAGAGATTAGTGAGAGAAAGAAAGATCTTGAAAGACTCATTAAGCTAGAAAATAAGCTAGAGAACGCAAAAACTCAATTAGAGAATACTCTTACAAAGTTGGATGAACTCACTAAAAATAAAAATGCATTAGAAATTGAGATTGTAAAAGTTCAAAGTGAAAAAGAACATCTTTTAAAACAACTCGCTTATAAAGATTATGATGAAGCAAGTTCAGTTTTTAAGAAGCAAGATAAAATTATTAATGATTATGAAAGCTTACTTACAGGTTTTGGCAAGAAAATAGAGAGTTATCAGGCACTGAGTGCTGCTTTAAAGGGTGGTCTTGAGATATTGAGTGATGAATCGACTAAGATTGAAGCACTTGTAGAATCCTTGAAGACACGCTTTAAAACTGCACTTACTATGCATGGGTTTTCTGATTTGAAATCATACCAACAAATATTATTGCTAAAGGACAGAAAACAACAAGATAAAGAAGCTTTGGGTTTATATAAAGAAAAAACGATAAGAATTAATACAATCGTTGACAACTTAGAAAAAAACCTTCAAGGTAAAGTGAAACCTGATTTAACACTTCAAGAAGAAAAACTATCTGATAACCAGATACTCTTCAAAGAGTTGAGTGTCTTACAACAAAGTTTGGCCAGTCTTATCGATAGACAAAAAACATATATAAGAAGACTTGAAGCACATAAAAAGAGTTTCGATGTGAAACGACAAAAATACCAAGATGTTAATATTTTATATCGAACTGCATCAGGGAACTTATCACAAAAAGATAAGATTAGCTTTGAGTACTATGTTCAAACGGCCTACTTTCAAAAGGTTATAGAAGAAGCAAATAAACGTTTAGATGTAATGACACAATCACGTTATGCATTAAAGTTGCGTGATGGTGCTAATGATAAACGTCAAGTCAGTGGGTTAGACTTAGATGTTATTGACTTCTATAGCAGTAAGGTAAGGGAAGTATCAACACTGTCAGGTGGAGAATCTTTTAAAGCTGCTCTTTCACTTGCGCTTGGAATGAGTGATGTGATTCAGATCTTTGCGGGTGGTATTGAAATCGATATGTTATTTGTGGATGAAGGATTTGGTAGTTTAGACCAACAAAGTTTAGATCAAGCTATGAAGGTTTTAAATAGCTTAACTGAATCCACAAGAATGATTGGTATTATCTCTCATGTGAGTGAGTTAAAACAAAGAGTTGAACAGCAAATTATTGTTAATAAAGATGTTGTTGGAAGCACTGTAAAAATTATTGCATAAAAAAGCCTGATTTATTTCAGGCTTTTTTCTTTAGTTTTGTGTAAAATTTAATGTGACATTACCTAAGTTATTATTGATAATGACTTCTTTACTAGCATTTGTTCCCTTATTTATTTGGTAGTGTTTACCCATTCCTGAACTTTTATGTCCATGGACTTTAAGAGAGCCAATATCTGTTTTTGCATCGATAATGTAATCGTTTTGTCTTCCGTCTAATGTAATATTTGAGTTCCCGATATCATTACTCACAGTGAGATAATCAGCATTCCCTTCGAATTTTATTTCTCCCAAGTTATTAACGAGTTCAAGATTTCTAAATATCCCTTTCACATCAATACTTCCAACATCTGATGAAATATCTGCTTTATTAAATACTGAGTCATAGATGCGTGTAGCATTCATATTCGCATCAATGGAGAGCGTATCTGCACTGATATTTTTTATGAGGAGTGCACCCATATCAACTTCTATGTCAATATCTTTTAGTGTTTCTGGAACCATAACTTCTACTTTTGGTGTCATAATATTTTTATTGAATCGACTGGACTTGTTGGTAAGTTCTAAAGTATCTCCATTAATTTCGTAGTTTATTTTAACATCACATACACGACACTCTTCTATATAAATCGCAAAGATGGGTCCTTGTGTAATTGTGACATCTCCAATATCTAAATCAATCTCTAGATTATCAAAGTAGTCAAACTTATCTTCAGTACGCATCATATCGTTACTATTATGTTTACCATTATGCATACTGCTTTGCATAAAATTAGGTTTAAATTGAGGGCCTATACTGAATAAACCTCTTGGATTAACTCCCACACCCACCAACATTACCAAAGTCCCAATCGTACCGATAATCGCAAGTACTAAACCAACTTTAAATAGTTTCTTCATTTAACTTACCCTTTCTTACTTTAGAATTTACTTTTCTTGATAAACCTTCCATGATTCTTGTGAATCCTTTAAAAAGTGTAACTGTCAACATTAAGCTAAAACCAATTAATGCAATCCCTGCAAAGACCAGGGTTAGTGCATGTTGTGGATATCCTGTGAAAACACGGATACTTGAGACGAGGAGGACTGTTCCTGCAAAGCCTCCACTTAATACTACAATCAGTGCGCTAAATGCAAGAATAATTAGTGTCAATACAAGGGCTGCAACTGTGAGTAATAAAGGTATTGAGATTGGCGCTGATAAGATCCCTAAAACAATGATTAGTAAGTTTTTGTTTGACTGTTTTTTCTTCTCAGCTTTTTCCTTGTTGAATAAGTTTCCTTCACCAAAAATGCTTTCCGCAAACTTTTGTGGTGATCCCAACTGTGCTATGACCATTTGATCATCCATGACTTCGTCAAAAAATTCTTCAACATAAATGATGGCGGATTCGATTTCTTCTGTTGGTTTTCCTGTAAGGATAATTTTTAATTCTTCAATATACGTTTCTTTATTCATTGATTTCACCTCTTAGTAGAATAGCGGAGATATCATCTACGTATTCTTTCCATGATTGTTTATATTGCTTTAGTTTCTCTTGTCCTTCTAATGTTATTTGGTAGTATCGCCTGTTACGACCACCGACTTCTTTGTCATATGTTTTTAGATACGCTTCCTTTAAGAGGCGACGTAAGACAGGATATAGTGTTGACTCTGAAATTCCGAGCGATGTTTTAATTTCTTGTGTTATTTTATAACCGTATGTATCATTTTGTGACACGATTGACAGAACACATGCATCGAGTAATGTTGAGTTGACTTGAAATGACATAATATACCTCTTTCTAAACAATACTATACGTTATATAGTATTAAATGTAAACTACTATAGAAAGTATTTTCTATAAAAGACTATTTTTTATGGTTAATATCTTGTAAAATGTATTTCTATATTAAGGAGCCAAATTATGATTAGACGACACAGTAAATTAGATTACACCTTGTATTTGTGTATTACCATGTTTATAAGTGCCTTTGTGATTGCTAAGCCTCAGGAAATTATGCAGGGCTTATATAAGATTATTGTATCGCCTGATATACTTCTTACTGATTATTTAGAAGTAGGAGGCATGGCGGCTACTTTTGTGAATGC
>CAYPHX010000036.1:12688-13832 GCA_964410635.1 uncultured Erysipelothrix sp.
AGTGAGTTGACCTTCGGATCTTATTTACCACCGATATTAGGTTTTATACTGGGAGTTTCCTTAGGTATGTTTGTAGGGTTTATAATTGTTCCAGTCTCAGAGACAATGTTTAAAACTCACCAGGGATATAATCTATATAATGTGGGTTTAGCAGGGGGCCTAATTGGGACTCTTATTGTTTCTTTACTAAAGTCATTCAACTTAATCTTTGAGGTTCAGGATATCTTATCTATACAATATCATCACACTTTAGCGATCCTCTTGTTGATTCTAAATGTAAGTCTCATTATATACGGAATATTCGTTGCTAATGCTTCAATTGAATCCTATAAGAAACTATTGAATAGAACAGGTCAAGCCCCTTCAGATTTTCTAAATGATTATGAGGAAGGGAATACCTATGTGAATATGGGAATATTGGGTCTCATCACAATGACTTATGTAGTGATTCAACGTGGCGTGTTTAATGGTCCGATAATAGCAGGTATTTTTACTGTTATCGGCTTTGGAGCATATGGTAAAACACCTAAAAATATCATACCAATCCTGTTAGGTGTAGCACTCGCTTCATCAATCAAAGTATGGGAAGCCTCATCAACTGTAGTTTTGATTGGAGCCTTATTTGGTACAACACTTGCTCCAGTGGCAGGGGAGTATGGTTTCTTTGCAGGAATACTTGCGGGTTTTCTTCACTTATCAATGGTAATGAATATAGGAATTATCCATGCGGGATCAAACCTGTATAACAATGGTTTTGCAGGTGGTATTGTGAGTATAATAATTGTGAGTGTATTCAGCGACATATTTAAAATGAAAAAGACAAAATAGACACTGAGTGACACAATTATTTTATTATTGAATTATAAGGGTTATTACTTGACAAATGAGCCTAAAAGCCATATTATAGTAATCGGCACTTTATGCCAAATAGTAGCCCCGGAAAGCTATTTTTGGTTTAGGAGGATTTAGATTATGCGTCAAACAACTATGACGAAGCCAGCAGAGGTTGTGCGCCAATGGCACATCGTGGACGGAGAAGGTCAAACGTTAGGTCGTTTAGCTACTCAAGTTGCACATGTTTTAAGAGGTAAGCACAAACCAACATTTACACCTAACGTTGATACAGGTGATTACGTAATTGTTA
>CAYPHX010000037.1:0-13492 GCA_964410635.1 uncultured Erysipelothrix sp.
TTCTGCCGCGAATCAAACTATGGTTTATGACTTTACATGCTGCTATGTATAACGCTTTAATATATTATGATAAATTGAAGACAAAGTCAAACTTTAATGCTTGAATACAGTCTTTTTTGATGATTTGTTATAAAAAGGACTTCAATGTGAATTTTAATTCATCATAATAATCTTTTATTTGGTTTAGCCTATCTATATTATATGTTACAATATATCAAAGCACGAGGTGATTTAAGTGGGTATTAAAGATATTATTGAATTTATTAAAAAACCATCATTTCTCATTGGATTAGGGATTGTTCTTCTAATTCTTTTTATGGTGATGTTAGCACGTATATTAAAGAAGAAGAAACTTGTTTCTCAAATCGCTGAATGTGAGGTTTTATATAACAACTGCATCAGTGTTCCATTATCATTCAAAATTAATCGCGCACGCAGTATCGCAAAGCTCAATCCTGCAATTGAAGATGAGCTAAACCAAGCCAATGCGGATTATGTAGAGTTAGAGAAAAGATTCAAAGAAATTTCAACCATTCTAGAAGAGGTTGAAGATGCGATTTCATTTGGTAAGCTAGGCTTTGCTGAAGATTCAGTATCAGATCTCATCTCTCTTGTAGAAGAAACAGAAGTGATGTCACTTGAATTAGATAATGCACTGGATAAAATGCTTGAAGAAGAAGCAGCAATACGTGAAATTATTACAGATCTAAAGGATGTCTTTAGAAGTGATAAAGCTGCGCTAATAAACAGTATGAACTTATACGGCCAAAGTTATGATGCACTGGATGCAACTACAAAAGATATTGAAGATAAGTTTTCAAACTTTGAAGAGTGGATGTATGCGAATGACTACGAAAAAGCAAAAGAGTTAATAGATGAAATTAAAGTTGATCTGGATAGATTTAAATTTAACCTCAATGAAATTCCGACACTGTACGATATGTCTCGCGGAAAGATACCACACCTATTAGATGCTATATCTTCATCATACCAAGATGCTCGTAACCAAAATATTTATTTAAATCATATGGATGTTCCTAAAACTATTATTTATATGAGTGATAGAGTTAAGGAAAACCTTAAGAAAATTAGTAACTTAGAACTTGAAGAAGCAAAAACAAATTTAGATACAGCCTATACTGCTTTAGAAGCAATGGGTGAGGCGATTGAAAAAGAATTTTATGCAAATGTTGAGTTACAAGATAAGATGCGTTCAAGTTTTGCAATCTTAGATGAATTTGTAGAAAATGTTGATTTAGTCAAAGCGAAAGCAGATGTAATTGTGACGCGTTTTGATTTTGAAGGCTTTGAAGATGATTTGAGATCTTATGAATTAAGTGCACAAGAACTCTTGGCACAAAAAGATAGAATTGAAAGTCTGTTTGAGGCAAACGAAACGCCTGCCACAAAACAAATCCACTTAATGAATGAACTGATTGAGACACTTGATAATGTTACAGAGCCATTTAATATCTTGATGAATGATATTGCTCAGGCAAATGCTGATGAAATCAGAGCAGAAAATCAATTGAAGAAACTATACTTAATTATTAATGATGTTGAAGTAAGAATTAAAAAACGTTCTTTACCTTCAATCTCAGAAAGATATATTCATGATCTTGAAAGATCACGCGCTTATGCCCACCAAATTAATGCACTATTAAATGAAGATATTCTTGATATTGCAGCATTAAATGGAACAGTAGCAGAAGCTATTGATTATATTTACCAATTACATAACAACGTAAATAACTTAGTAGGTGTCGTTGATATGTGTGAAAACTCTATCGTATATGCGAATAAGTACCGTGCATATGTACCTGATATTGATTCAGAGTTAACTAAAGCGGAATTAGCATTTAATAATGGTGAGTATACACAAAGCTTAACGATGATTATTAATGCGATTGAACGCTTTAAGCCCAATACATCCTACGAGGAGATGATTAAAAATAATGCAAGAAGTGCCTAAACCAATTTATTTAGATACAGCAAGTACGACTGAAATTTATCCTGAAGTGATAGAAGATGTGCATACGCTGATGAAACAATACTACGCAAACGCTGATTCACTCCATGAGATGGGTCAGCGTGTTTCAACGTTGGTAAGACAATCACGTGAAGCAACCGCAAAGATGTTGGGAGTATTACCCCATGAAGTAATCTTTACATCAGGAGGTAGTGAATCCAATGTTTCGGCAATCAAAGGTATTGCATTTTCAAATCTAAATAAGAAACATATTATTACATCAAATATTGAACATGCATCCATTCAAGAAACACTGAATCAACTCGAACGTGTATTTGGATATGAGATTACACGTCTTGAAGTCAATGAAGCAGGTGTTGTTGATGTTGATGATTTGAAAAAAAGTCTAAGAAATGATACTATCCTAGTGGCTTTCATGGCTATAAATAATGAGATTGGAAGCATCTTTCCAATTCAAAAATACGCAGAAGTGATTAAGAAGCACTCTGATGCCTATTTCCATGTGGATGGGATACAGGCAATATCTAAAATGGATATCTCACTCAAACAAGTGGATACCTTCTCTATATCTGCCCACAAAATTGGTGGGGTAAAGGGAAGTGGTGTTCTTGTGAAGAAATCAAATGTTCCATTTGAACCATTGATTCCAGCAGGACAACAAGAATTTGGTCTGCGCGGTGGAACGCTTGATTCAATCTCTGCGATTGTTTTTGCGAAAACACTGAGATTGAGTTTAGAAGAACACAAAAAGAGTTTTGCTAAGATTAAAGAATTAAACCAACAACTACGCAATCAATTTAAAGACTTAGATGGTGTTGTGATTAACTCACCCAAGGATGCAAGTCCCTATATCTTTAATGTCAGTATTGAAAATGTAGGATCTGAGATTATGATGAATGCACTTAATCGAGAAAAAGTTTACATCAGTGCTAAAAGCACATGTCATTCTGAATCAAATGCACCATCACATGTACTCAAAGCCATTGGAAGAACAGATAAACAAGCACTTAGCAGTATTCGCTTAAGTTTATCATCTAAAATTACTAAGGAAGATATTGATAAAGTCATCAATATTATTATGGAGACAAGAAATTATGTACAATTATGAGTTTATATTATGCCGCTATGGCGAGTTATCAACTAAAGGTAAAAACCGTAATGAATTTACAAACCGTTTAGTTCAAAATATTAAATCACAACTAAGAGACTTTAAAGATCTTACTTATGAAAAGCAATACGACCGCCTCTTTATTCATTTAAATGGTGAAGATGGGGATGCAGTTGCAGAAGAGTTACGACATGTCTTTGGATTATCATCATTCTCACTTGCAATGAAAGTTGAAAGAGATATTGATGTGATTGCAGATGCTGCTTTAGAAAACATTGTTGATGTTGAGGGAAGTACTTTCAAAGTTATTTCTAAAAGACATGATAAAAGCTTTGAGCACATTTCAGATACAATCAACCGTCATGTTGCAACAAAGATCTTACAAAACACAGACTTAAAAGTTAATGTTAGAAAGCCAGATATTAATATATGGGTAGAGATTCGTCAAGAAGGTGCCTATATCATGATGGATAAGATTGAAGGGTCCAAAGGATACCCAGTGGGTATTCAAGGAAAAGTATTAATGATGTTATCTGGAGGTATTGATTCACCAGTTGCTTCATATCTCATGATGAAACGTGGCGTACATGTGGAAATGATTCACTTTGCAAGTCCACCGTATACATCTCAAGAATCACTCAATAAAGTTGTTGAATTGGCGAAGATTGTAACACGTTACCAAAACAATATCCGAATTCATGTTGTACCATTTACTGATATTCAAATGGCAATATACAATGAAGTTCCAGAAAGCTATGCGATCACGATGATGCGTCGCTTCTTCTTGAGAATCGGAAATAAATTGGCAGCAGATAGAAATATTCTTGCGATTGCTAATGGTGAAAACTTAGGACAAGTTGCATCACAAACATTGCACTCAATGCAAGCCATTCAAGCATTCGATACAATTCCTGTATTGAGTCCATTGATTACTTATGACAAAATTGAAATTATTGATTTAGCAACAAAGATTGGGACATATGAAACATCAATATTACCTTATGATGATTGCTGTACAATCTTTACACCTAAAAACCCTGTAACACGTCCAAAAGCGCATAAGATTGAAAGATTTGAAGCCAAATTTGATATTGATGCACTGATTGATGAAGTTATAGATAAAATTGAAGTTATTGATGTAAAATATCACGAAGATAAGGAAGAAGCTTCTTTCTTATAGTACTTAGGAGGAAATAGTTATGGCGTTTGAATCGCTTAGTAATAGACTACAGGATACATTCAGAAAGATTTCTGGTAAGGCAAATCTAACTGAAAAGAATATTACTGATGTTCTAGATGAAATTAAAATCGCATTATTAGAAGCTGACGTGAGCTTAGAAGTCATTAATGAACTACTGAATCATGTTAAAGAAGAAAGTCTTGGGGACAAAGTTACTAAAGGGGTAGACCCTTCAGAAATGTTTGTTAAAGCAGTGAATGATAAACTGATTGAAATATTAGGATCAGAGACGCAAGCACTAGAGTTTAAACAAACACCAGGAATTTTAATGATGGTAGGTCTACAAGGGTCAGGTAAAACAACCTCGATCGCTAAAATCGCAAACCACTTAAAAACTAAAGAAGATAAAAATGTATTGCTTGTTGCAGCAGACTTAGATCGTCCAGCAGCAATTGAACAACTTCAAATCTTAGGTGATCAAATTGGTGTGGATGTCTTTCATAAAGAAAACAGTACACCACTTGAAGTTGTAAAAGCAGCACTTAAAAACAAATCAAATTATGACACAATCCTAATTGACACGGCAGGTCGTTTACAAATTGACGAAGCATTGATGAAACAAGTAACAGATATTGAGAAATTCGCCAAACCTGATGAGATTCTTTTATCTGTTGATGCAATGAGTGGTCAAGATGTTATTAACGTAGCTAAAGGCTTTAAAGAAGCATTATCTTTAACAGGGCTTGTCGCAACTAAATTTGATGGTGATGCACGTGGTGGAGCGATTCTTTCAGTTCGCTATATGTCAGGTGTTCCTGTTAAGTTTGTTGGTGTTGGTGAGACGATTGAGGATTTAGACATGTTCCATCCAGATAGAATCGCATCAAGAATTCTAGGGATGGGTGATGTTGTCTCACTTGTTGAAAAAGCACAAGAAAAAATGGATATGGAAGCAGCCGAGAAATCAGCCGAAAGACTGATGCGCGGAGAATTTACATTGGAAGATATGTTAATTCAATTGCGACAAGTATCAAAAATGGGGCCTTTATCAGGTCTAATGAAAATGTTGCCAGGACAAATGGGTCAAATGGCAGGGCAAATTGATGATACAGATGCATCAGCACAACTGAAGAAGACAGAAGCTATTATCTCAAGTATGACACCTGCAGAACGTAAAGATCCAAGCATTATTAGAGCAGGTAGACGTAATCGAATTGCTAAAGGTGCTGGTGTTTCTACAACAGAAGTTAACAGACTTTTAAATCAGTTTAAAAAGATGGAAAAACAAATGAGAAGTTTTTCAAGAATGTTCGGCTAATAACTTGATTATAACTGTGGCTTATGGTACCTTATATAAGCATTTAGCACTCCTGTTCCGCTATAAATAAAAAATATGAACCGGTTTTAACTATAGAAAGGCGTGAAAATTATGATGGAATTAGTCCGTAAAGTAACCGAAAATCAAATGCGTACAGATATCCCTGACTTTGGTCCAGGATATACAGTTGTTGTAAACGTACGTATTCGTGAAGGTGAGAAAGAGCGTATCCAGGCATTCGAAGGTGTTGTTATCAGCCGTGAAGGTCGTGGAATTGCTGAGAAGTATATTGTACGTAAAATGTCTTCAGGTATTGGAGTAGAAAGAACATTCCCTGTTCACTCACCAATCGTTGAAAGTGTAAAAGTCCTACGTCGTGGTAAAGTACGTCGTGCGAAATTATACTACTTACGTAATCGTTCAGGTAAATCAGCAAGATTAACTGAAGTTCGCTAATTTAGAAGAGTCGTTAATCGACTCTTTTTTTAAAAAGAAAGATGGTTCATATGAAAAATAATGATAAATTTCTAAACTTTCTAAAAGACATTATAATCATGATTGTAATATACATCGTTATTAACCTTGTATTTGTACAGTTTTTCATGAGACCTTTTAGAGTAGATGGAAGCTCAATGTATCCAACACTGCAACATAATGAACTCGGATTTTCTAATGTATTCTCACTCAAGAGAAATTCATTACAAAGATTTGATGTTGTAATCGTATTTAAGGAAGAAACAAATAGTTATTTAGTGAAGCGTGTTGTTGGTTTACCCAATGAGACAATTCGTTATGAATATGACACCTTATACGTCGATGGTGAACCAGTAGAGGAAACTTTCTTGAATGAAGAATTCGTTAAAGAATCAACGGATAATCATAGCATTGATTTTACATCTGATTTGGGTCCTATTACACTGGGAGAAGACGAGTATTACCTACTGGGAGATAACCGTTTAAAATCAAGTGATTCTCGTGTATATGGTCCATTTAAAGAAGATCAAATTAAGAGTAAAAATGGTTTTGTTATTTTCCCATTCAATAAAATAAGAGGTTTAGGAGGCAAGTAACATGACACAACAAGTACAGTGGTTCCCAGGTCACATGGCTAAAGCCATTCGGATGATCGAAGAGAATATTCATACTGTTGATTTTGTAATTGAATGTCGTGATGCCAGAGCGCCTTTTTCGACAAGAAATCCAGTATTAGAGAAAATGACTGCTAAGAAAAGCAACCTAATTATCCTGACTAAGAAAGACTTAGCAAATCCAAAGAAAACAGAAAAATGGGTCAATAAACTAGAGGCTGAAGGCCATGAAGTTATTTTAGTCGATGTATTAAATGATCCAATTAAAAAACTTATTTTAGATAAAACAGAAATCTTGATGAAACCAAGATATGATCGTGATAAAAGACGTGGTATTCGTTCCCGTCCATCACGTGCTTTAATTGTAGGTGTGCCCAATGTTGGTAAATCAACAATTATTAACCAACTTGGTAAAAGACGTGCAGTTAAGGTTGAAAATAGACCCGGAGTCACTCAGTCACTCAAACTTGTGAAAGTCAGTGACACTCTTGAAATAGTGGATACACCAGGAGTCTTATGGCCAAAATTTGAAAATGCTGAAATGGGAATCCGTTGTGCCCTCGTCGGTTCGATTAAAAGCACCGGTTATCCAATTGAACTGATCAGTGATTATGCTAGAAACACACTCACTCAAAGCCATGCTGAAAAGTTAAAAGAGGTTTATAAACTCGATAACTTTGATAACTTTTATGAAGATATCGCAGAAAATAAAGGCTTTTTAGAAGTGGGCGGTTATAAAGATATCACCAAAGCACGCGAAACATTCATTCATGATGTTCAAAATGGTGTGTTAGGAACTATCACATGGGATTAACTCAAGAATTTGAACAAAAACTTTGGGCCAAGGATATCTTACCCATAGGGATTGATGAAGCAGGACGTGGACCGATGGCAGGACCTTGTGTTGTTGCAGGTGTTATTTTTCCAAAAGGATACAATAATCCATTGATTAACGATTCAAAGAAACTCTCTGAAAAGAAACGTCAAGAATTAAAAGCAGTAATTTTAGAAGATGCACTTTACTATGATGTACAAATTATTGATGTAGAAACAATTGATAAAGAAAATATTTATCAAGCAACCAAACATGCAATGATGTCTATTGCTACAAAAGCAGATACAAAAGCAGTTCTAACAGATGCGATGCCATTTGCACTTGATAACAAAGATGTACGATCTATTGTTAAAGGGGATCAAAAATCAATCAGTATTGCAGGCGCAAGTATTCTTGCGAAAACAATACGTGATGAGATTATGATTGAACTGGATACAAAGTATCCTGAATATGGTTTTAAGAATCATAAAGGATACGGTACAAAGGCGCATAAAGAAGCGATTCTAAAACACGGTCGCTGTGAAGCACACCGTAATTCATTTAAATTTAAAGAGGAAGTTTTAATATCGCTTGATATTTAGGACTTCTTTTTCTTAACTCACACTTTAAATAAGAGGTGAGTAAGATGAGAGAATATATTAAAAATGTTGCGATGCACTATAATGGTGATTACCATAAGATGAAGCAACATATAGAAAAAAGAAAATCTGTACCAACATATAAAAGTAATTATCCATACATTGTCATAGGAGATGATGCATATCCTAAAAGGCTTTTTGATTTGAAATTACCGCCCTATATACTATTCTATATTGGTGATACAAGCCTTCTCAAAAAGGATTCAGTTAGTATCGTGGGAAGTAGAAGGCCCAGTCAATATGCATTAGAAATGAGTCATATCATCACATCTAAACTTAGAGAAAGTTATGTAATTGTATCAGGTCTTGCGAAAGGAATTGATCAGGAAGCCCATCACAGTGCACTTGCTTTTTCTACAATTGCTGTGGTAGGGTGTGGTATAGATGTTATTTATCCAAAATGTAATACGAAACTTTTTGAAAAAATGCGTCAAACGCAATTGATTATTTCAGAATACCCACAAGGTGTTTCGCCAAAGAAATACTATTTCCCCTTTAGAAATAGAATCATTGCAGCCTTAAGTGAGACCTTATATGTCATGTCCGCAGCCAAAAGAAGTGGCACGATGACAACGGTAAATGAGGCATTAAGTATCAATAGACACGTGGTTTGTTTACCACATAATATTAATGAAAAGAGCGGTGAAGGCTGTAATCAACTTATCTTGGAGGGGGCAGATATCTTGACAAGTGTTCACGATTTATAGCAAAGTAGAAATTGGAGTTGATAAGATGAAGAACTTAGTAATAGTAGAGTCACCTTCAAAATCAAAGACAATCGAGAAATATCTCGGTAAGGATTTTGAGGTAGTCTCATCAAAAGGACATATTAGAGATTTAGCTACACGAGGCAAAGATGGCCTGGGTGTAGATTTTGATGATAATTTTAAGGCAACTTATGTTATCTCAAAAGAAAAAAGAGATACAGTAAAAATGCTGAAAGAAAAAGTTAAGGGTGTAGACAAAGTTTACCTCGCAACTGACCCCGATAGAGAAGGGGAAGCCATATCATGGCACTTAGCAGATGAGTTAGGATTGGAAATTAACCAAGACAACCGTGTTATCTTTAATGAAATTACAAAAGATGCAGTTTTAAAAGCTTTTGAAAATCCAAGACCCATTGATATGGACCTTGTACGATCACAAGAAACAAGACGTATCTTAGATAGAATTATTGGATTTAAGTTATCAAAACTCTTACAATCTAAAATCAGATCAAAAAGTGCAGGTCGTGTTCAATCTGTAGCTTTAAAGCTGGTTGCAGATAGAGAAAAAGAGATTGAAGCATTTATTCCTGAAGAATACTGGCATGTAAAAGCCTTCTTTGATAATGAAGGTAATGAAATTGAAACACAAGTTGCACGTTTTAAAGATAGGAAGCTTGAATTAAAAAATGAAGCCGATGCTCAAAAAGTATTGGATGCAACAACAGGCGACTTCTCAATTAAAAAATTAGAAAAACGTAAACGTAAGAAAAATTCAAAACTACCATTTATTACATCAACCCTTCAACAAGAGGCATCAACACGTCTTGGTTTTCAATCTAGAAGAACCATGAGTGTTGCCCAAAAACTCTATGAAGGTATTAATATTGGTAAAGAGACAGAAGGTCTTATTACCTATATGCGTACAGACTCTACAAGATTATCAGATACTTTTGTAGGAGAAGCACGTACATATATAGAAGAAGAACATGGTAAAAAGTATCTTGGTACATATCGTGAAGGTAAGAAAACCGAGAACACACAAGATGCTCACGAGGCTATTAGACCCACTGACATTAGAAGAACACCAGACTCTGTTAAAGCACACTTAAAACCAGATGAGTATAAACTCTACCGTTTTATTTATTATCGTGCACTTGCATCCCTAATGGCACCAGCTGAATACGATGCAGTTAGCGTTGTCTTTACACAAAATGATTACGATTTTAATGGATCAGGTCAAGTATTACAATTTGATGGTTACTTAAAAGTGTATTCATATGAAAGCAGCACTGACAAAGTTATTGGTGAACTTGATGAACAGAAACAATATAAAGCAAGTAAGATTGAACCAACACAGCACTTTACTCAACCACCAGCACGCTATACAGAAGCACGCTTAATTAAAGAATTGGAAGAGTTAGGAATTGGGCGACCAAGTACATACTCCATGATTCTAGATACAATTGTTGCGCGAGGTTACTCAACCTTTGGTGCAGTATCTGAAACAAATAATTCCAAAGTATTTAAACCAACAGAACAAGGTGTTCTAACAAACGATAATTTACAAGGTCACTTTGACAGTATTATTAACGTTCACTATACAGCGGATATGGAAGATAACTTAGATAAAATTGCTGAAGGTAATGAAGACAACGTTAAGTCATTAAGAAAATTCGTTGATGAATTTTACCCACTGCTTGAAGAAGCAGATAAGAACATGGTTAAATTACCACCAGAGATGGTCGGAGAAGCATGTCCTGAATGTGGTGGAGACCTTGTATATAGAAATGGTCGCTACGGTAAATTTATCGCATGTAATAATTTCCCTAAATGTCGTTATAACCGACCACTTGAAGAAAAAGAAGCACCAGAGTTAACAGGAGAAAAATGTCCTGATTGTGGTAGTGACTTAATCAGAAGAAAGAGTCGTTATGGAACATACTTTACAGGTTGTTCATCATTCCCTAAATGTCGTTATATAAAAGCGGATCCAAAAAAAGCTAAAAAAGACGATGAAGAAAAAAAGGAAGAAGTAAAAGATGACAAAGAAGATTAGAGTTATTGGAGGTGGTCTTGCGGGAAGTGAGGCCACATACCAATTAGCAAAAAGAGGTTACGAGGTTGAACTATATGAAATGCGACCTGTAACAAAAACACCAGCACACAATACAGAGAACTTAGCCGAGCTTGTATGTACAAACTCATTTAGATCTGATGCCTTAAGTAATGCAGCAGGTCTTTTAAAGGAAGAAATGCGCATCCTTGACTCAATTATCATGTCATCGGCTGATGCATCCAGAATCCCGGCAGGAAGCGCTCTGGCAGTAGACAGAGAGAACTTTAGCCACTTTGTAGAAGCTAAGTTAGCAAAAATGGATAATGTTACAATTATTAAAGAAGAAATTACGGAAATTGATCCAAATATCCCAACAATCATTGCAACAGGCCCACTTACATCAACAGACCTATCAAAATCAATTCAAACATTGGTACATGATGAATCACTTTATTTCTATGATGCTGTGGCACCTATCGTTGATAGTGAATCCATTAACTTCGATATTGCATATCGCAAGAGTCGTTATGACAAGGGTGATGGAAAAGATTATATTAACTGCCCAATGAACAAAGAAGAATTCGATGCCTTTCATCGCGCAATCATGGAATCAGAACTCGCACCAATGCGTGATTTTGAAGATGTTAAAGTATTTGAAGGATGTATGCCTGTTGAAGTAATGGCAAAACGCGGTCCTAAAACAATGACCTTTGGTCCATTAAAACCAGTAGGACTTGAAAAGCCAGATGGCACAAGACCTTATGCTGTTGTTCAATTAAGACAAGATAATGCTGCAGGTACACTTTATAACCTTGTGGGATTTCAAACAAGAATCAAATGGGGCGATCAAAAACGCATTATCCAAATGATTCCAGGACTTGAGAACGTTGAAATTGTAAGATATGGTGTGATGCATAGAAATACTTTCATCAACTCGCCAAAGAGCTTAAACAGTAACTACCAAATGAAAGAATACCCTAATGTATTCTTCGCAGGACAAATCACAGGTGTTGAAGGATATATTGAGTCTTCAGCAAGTGGTCTTTATGCTGCACTTAGTTTAATCAATCACTTAGAAGGAAAAGCATTACCAGAACTTAGCAAGGAAACAATTATGGGTTCTATGGCAAACTATGTTGCCAGTGCAAACCAGCACAACTTCCAACCCATGAACGCTAACTTTGGTCTTGTAGCAAATAGAATTAAAGACAGAGATGAAATGGCTGAAAGAAGTCTAGAACATGTTAGAAGATTTAAAGAAGAACTATCTTAATAACTTTCTAAAGCATATTAGAATAATAAATAGTGCCTCGGATAACACTGAGAGCTCATATGGCTTTGATGTCAGTGAGTTTCTTGAGTATATTGAGGATGAAGACATCTTAAATTTAGATGCGCTCATTGCCTTTAGTTATCTTAATGCACTGTATGAATTAAATCTCTCGAGCAGTACTGTCTCAAGAAAGGTCTCTGCCCTGAGATCTTTTATGAAGTTTATGCAAACCAATTACGGTGCACAAACAAATCCATTTATGAATGTATCTGTGAAAGTTCAAAAAAGCAGATTACCAGAGTTTTTGATGATTTCAGAGCTTGAGACTTTAATTGGATCATGTGATACAAATGATTTAGGTATTCGAAATCGTGTCATTTTAGAATTAATGTATGCCTGTGGTTTAAGAGCAAGTGAACTTTGTGAACTTAAACTACAAGATATCGATATGCAATCAAGAACTATATCGGTCATTGGAAAAGGGAGCAAGGAGCGTCAGTTGTTCTTTTATAAAAGTTTGGAGCCCTTGCTTCAAAGTTATATCAGCACAACCCGTCCACTCTTACTTTCCAAAGAGCAACACGATTATCTCTTCACATCACAACGTGGTAAACCACTTTCTGTAAGAGGTCTACAACACATCCTTAAAACACAAGGGGAAAAAGCAGGTCTAAGAACTAATCTTCATCCCCATATGTTAAGACATACCTTCGCAACGCACTTACTAGACAATGGTGCAAGTCTTAGAATTGTACAAACACTTTTAGGACATGAATCAATTAGTACAACACAAATCTATACACATGTCACAATGGATAGATTAAAGAAAACATATGAAGAAGCGATGGATAAAATTGAGATATAAGAACTTATTTACTTAAGTTCTTTTCTTATACCACAGCATATGGTATATTTTAAAAAAGGAGGGAAGACATGACAAATAAAGCTGATTACACAGATGAATCAACATTCTCACACGGTTCAGGTGAGAACCTACCTTATGTAGTGTTACAAGTAACTTTAAAAGAAAAGTTCTTTGGTACAGGTTCAGATAATCTAACAGACTTAGAATCTGTGATTAACACACAAGCAAGTAAAGGTTATCGTCTCCACACGATTACGACATCAAATGGTGGTAGTAAAGGTTTGGCTGGCGGAGACCGTATTCAAGCAACATTAGTGTTTGAAAGGTTATAGTTATATCTAAATTTTAAAATGTAACCATAGATGGCTTTCAAGCGTATTTATGGTTTTCTAATGTCTTGTCTTTCACTTGTTGTAGCATAATTAATTATTCAT
>CAYPHX010000038.1:0-13060 GCA_964410635.1 uncultured Erysipelothrix sp.
TAATTACAGATAGTACATCATATATCCATCCCGATCTTATTTCGAAATATAATATACAGATTGCTTCACTCTATGTAACCTTTGGTGAAGATACCATTGCTGAAACAGAAATCACAAATAAAGAATTCTACCAGAGAATGGAAAAAGAAGGTATCCCCATATCATCTCAACCATCAATTGGTATCCTTTCCGAAATGATGGAAGCATCATTAAAAGAAGGACAAGATATTATAGGCATATTTCTCTCGGAAAAATTTAGCGGTACATACAATACAGCAGTTCTTATCGCAAATGAGTTAAGAGAAAAGTATCCAAAAAGAAAAATTAAAATTATTGACTCAAGATCAAACTCAATGCAATTGGGTTTCGCTGCACTTACTGCTGCAAAATTGGCACAAGACAATGTAGATTTTGATACGATTGTACAGAAAACAGAAGAGAATACAAAAAAATCAAGATTCCTATTCATTCCAGAAACACTGAAATACTTAGAAAAAGGGGGCCGTATTGGTACAGCCAGTGCACTGGTTGGTAATGTATTAAAAATTACCCCCATCTTAACAGTAGAAGATGGTATGACAGAAATATTTAAAAAAGTTAGAACAAAGAAACGTGCGATTGATACGATGATTGAAACAATGCAATCAGCACATGAATTAAGTCCTGTTCAAGAGATTGCAGTACATCATATTGATCGTTTAGAAGAAGCAGAAAGTCTAAAAGAAAGACTGGAAACCTTGATGGACGTGAATGTTACGATCTCGGATATTGGTCCGGTTATTGGTTTACATGTTGGACCTGGTGCTATTGGGATTGTTTATTATACAAAATAATAAGAGACTTTATGTCTCTTTTCATTTGCATTGACATTTGTCTATATAGAATATATTCTATATAAGCAAAGAGGTGCTAAAATGATCAATAAAATAGATACAGTTATTTACTTAAAAGCATTAAGTGATGAAACCAGATTGAAAATTGTAGAAATGCTCGCGAAAGAAAATTTATGTGCTTGTCATATTCTAGAGTCTTTTGATTTTACACAACCTACGCTGTCATATCATATGAAAATATTAGTTGACAGTGGCTTAGTGGATAGTCATAAAGATGGTACATGGACCCGTTATACTTTAAATCAAGATATTATGCAAAATATGAGTACGCTATTTTTAAGTTTAACAGGTATCAATACAACAAACCGTGAGGTTAAATCATGTTAGTGTGTTTTAATCGAAACTTTGAGGTCATCTTTTAATGTCTAAGAAAAATATGAATCTTTTAGAAGGACCCATCACAAAAACATTATTTGCACTTGCGATGCCTATTATCATGTCTAACTTCATTCAAACGCTTTTGGGTATAGTCGATATGATCTGGGTAGGAAAGTTGGGGAGTGGGGCAGTCAGTGCCATTGGTACTGCAAGTTTCTATATCAACCTTGCAACTGCACTTACAACGCTTGTAGCTGTAGGGTCTGGTGTTAAAATTGCTCATGCTATTGGTGAGAAAGATAAAGCTAAGTTACATTCTTTTATCAAGAATAGTATTTTACTCTCTCTTGTTTTAGCATTTGCTTATGTTTTTATTGTATATGTGAAAAGTGAAGCTCTTATCGCTTATTTTGAGATGGATAGCCCCGTTATTGAACAAATGGCAAACAGCTACCTACGTACCAGTTTGTTGGGGATACCATTTCTATTCATCGTGACTATTATTATTACAATACTTACAAGTTTTGGTGATACAAAAACAACATTTAAAGCAAACTCTATTGGACTGATCTTTAATATAATTGCTGATCCAATCTTAATTTTTGGCTTTGGATTTATTCCACAAATGGGTGTAAATGGTGCTGCCATGGCAACCAATATTGCTCGAGTTATTATAATGGTTATCTTACTCTTTAATCTCAATGATGATATTAAGGCCAGTTTGAAAACTAAAGTAGATCTTAAAAATATGTTTGAAATTATGAAATTAAGTATTCCTGTTACTATTCAAAGGGTAGTCTTTATTTATATATCAATGGTGATGGCTAAGATCATTGTAAGATTTGGTACAGAAGCCATAGCCATACAGAAGATTGGTGTTCAAATAGAATCAATTAGCTATGTCACCATAGGTGGTTTACAAGGTGCTATTGCTGCTTTTATAGGACAAAACTACGGAAACAAAAATATTAAACGGATCAAAGAAGGATATACCACTGCCATAAAGATGGTATTTGTCTTTGGTACATTGGTTTCCTTAATCTTCATCCTATTTCCAAAGCCCATCTTCTCAATCTTTATAAAAGAACCACAAATAATCAATGGTGGCGTCTTATATATGCAAGCTATTGGATACTCACAACTATTTATGTGTATTGAACTTCTAACTGTGGGGGCATTTAACGGGATTGGTCAAACATATATTCCACCCCTAACATCCATTGTCCTTACGCTACTTCGTATCCCTATGGCTTTGTATCTTTCTTCAAAGATAGGTATCAGTGGTATTTGGTGGAGTATTAGTATCAGTAGTATTTTAAAAGGTATTATTTTATACATATGGTTTAAATATAGAATTAGTAAGGAAGGTCAATATGAAAATAACCCCACAACTATTTAAAGGATTATTCGGAATTGAAAAGGAAAATATTAGAGTTGATAATAAAGGCCGTTATGCAACAACAAGTCACGCTCAATATTTTGATCCATCAAATCCATTTATCACAAGAGACTTTTCAGAAGCACAACTAGAAATGATCACAAGACCCCACACATCAATTGATGAAGCGTATGGGGAACTACATAACATTCAACAAGTAGTACTCAGTACCTTAGACACAGAGTTACTCTGGCCACAAAGTAATCCACCCATTCTTCCCAATGAACAAGAGATACCAGTTGCAAATCTTGAAAAAGAAGAAGAGCGGGCCTATCGTGAATACTTAGGTGAAAAGTATGGTCGAAAGAAATCAAGTTTATCTGGAATCCATTACAATATTTCATTTGATGATGTAATGATTCAAGATTTAAAATTAGAAGATGAAACACTTGAAGAAGCAAAAAACAGACTCTACCTTAAAGTAGCAAAGTACTTCTTAAACTATCAGTGGTTTTTTACTTATCACTTTGCTGCAAGTCCCATCTTTCATCCAACATACCAACAGTCCTGTGTATTAAACTCTAATATCAATGAACATGGAGATTGTGTCAGTGATAATCTTATTTCACTTAGAAACTCAGAATGTGGTTATAAGAATGATATTCTTCTAACTTTTGATTACACATCAGTAGATAAACTGGAATCATCAATTCAAAAACATATCAAAAAAGAAAATATTGCCTCGCATTCAGAAATTTATGAAAATATTAGAATTAAGAAAGATGTAAATGGTAATATCCAATATTTGGAATTACGTTTTATTGATATCAACCCTTATGAAAGTCTTGGCATCTCTAAAAAATCATTAGAGTTTCTGCATCTTGTCTCACTATACTTTATGAGTTTAGGAGATTTTAACTACTCAGATAAAAAACAACGATTGTCATATCAAAAGAATATTATGATCAATAACTTTATCAAGGATAAAACAGTTTCAAGAGAAAACTTAAAAGAAGAAGGAATAGAACTTATTCGCAAGATAGACCAATTTTATCAAACAACAAACCAATACAATCCTTATCAGCTTGATGAGTATATTCAAGAAGTAGAAGATACACTAAAAGATGAAACGAAGACATTAGCATCAAAACTTAGAAAAGATATTGCGAATAAAGGATTCATAAACTTTCATTTAGAAAAAGCAAATCAAGTCAAACAAGCGGTGCTTGATTTTCCACTCAACTTGAAGTTGTATGAAGACTTAGAGCTATCAACTAAGATTGTACTTCAAGCAAGTATAAAGAAAGGGATTATTGCTGTTGTATTAGATAGAAAAGAAAACTTTATAAAACTCTTTAATCCAATGACTCAAGAAATCCAATATGTAAAGCAAGCAACAAAAACAAGTCTTGATAATTACGCATCGGTACTCTTGATGGAAAATAAAGTACTCACAAAAGATGTACTTGCTCAAGCGAAAGTCTCAGTACCAAGGGGTTATGTATTACATCAAATAGAAGACTTGGATGCACTACCACCTCTTCCAGTAAAGCTTGTTGTCAAACCAAACAATACTAATTTTGGTTTAGGTATTACAATACTTGAAGCATCTTATACAAAGAAGATGTTAGAAGAGGCAGTATCTTATGCATTTACTTACGATCGTAGTGTCATCATTGAAGAATTTATTTCAGGATTAGAATATCGATTCTTGGTAATTGATGGAAAAGTCGAGGCTGTACTTCATCGACGTGCTGCAAATGTTGTTGGTGATGGTGTTTCTACCATCGCACAGTTGATTGAAGAAAAGAATCAAAATCCACTCAGGTCAAAAAACTATCAGACACCTTTAGAGTTAATTGAGGTTGATTCAGTTTTAATTGATTACTTAACTACACAAAAACTTAATCTACAATCTATTCCGCTAAAAGATGAAAGAGTCTTCTTAAGAGAAAACTCTAATATCAGTACAGGCGGCGATAGTATAGATGTAACTTCAAAGATGCATCCAAGTTATAAGCATCTTGCGCAAGCTTCAGCTAAGGCATTGAATGTTAATATAACGGGTGTTGATATGATGGTACGAGATTTATCACAAGCGGCAAGTGATGATAATTATGCGATTATCGAACTTAATTTTAATCCAGCAATTCATATTCATACTTATCCTTTAGAGGGTGAGGGACGGGATATTGGAATGCTTATTTTAGATGCTTTATTCAAAAAGAGAGCTTAGGTTTATTTACTAAAGCTCTCTTTTAATTAGTCAATTTTTAAGAGTATTGCATTAATCGCAACGATTGTTGTACTGAGTGACATCAGTACCGCACCCATTGCTGGTGTTAAGTTTATTCCAAATGAGCTGAGTAAGCCTGCTGCAACAGGAATGGCAATGAAGTTATAACCAGCACCCCAGAAGAGGTTCTGTTTCATCTTACGACTTGTATTTCTACCTAGATTTAAGATGTGTACAATATCAAATGGATTGCTCTTAACTAAAATGATATCTGCAGTTTCATTTGCAATATCAGTTCCAGCACCAATTGCAACCGCAACATCAGCTCTTGCTAGTGAAGGGGCATCGTTGATTCCATCTCCAACCATCATGACATAATGACCTTGATCTTTATACTGGCGCACGATTTTTTCTTTATCTTCTGGCATCATTTCAGCATAAACTGTATTGATTCCTAATTCCTTAGCAATACTTTCAGCTGCATTCTTGTTATCACCTGTTAACATAATAGCTTCAATGTTTTTCTCTTTTAAAGCCTTAACAAGTTTGTAAGAATCTTCTTTAATTGTATCTCCTAAGGCAACATAGCCTATATTTTCATTGTTTAGTAATAGATAGGATATTGAGTAAGCTTTTTGAGTTAAGTTGTTGAAAGCTTCTTTATCATAATCAATGTTATTTTGATTTAAGTATTTAACCGATGTAATCTTTAAATCTTTATTTTCATATAGACCTTCAAGTCCAATACCTGCGATTGTATTAACATCCATAACTTCTAATAATTCTATATTTAATGCATCGGCCTTTCTCAAGACACCTTGTGATAGGGGATGATTTGAGTGGTTTTCAAGTGATGCGAAGCGTTGTAGCATTTCTAAATCAGAATATTCACTGGATGTGCTCTTGTAAGTTTGTACTTCGAAGTTTCCTTCTGTCAGTGTACCTGTTTTATCCATAAGCACAACATCTACTTTTGGTGTTTTTTCTAATGCTAATCTTGATTTCACTAAGAGACCATTATTTGCGCCCAAAGCAGTTGAACGTGCAGTTACTAAAGGAACAGCAAGACCTAAGGCATGTGGACATGCAATAACAAGAACCGTCACCATTTGCATAATTCCAGTATCTAAATTATCTATGAGTGTCCATGCGATAAATGTGATGATTCCAACTGCTAAAGCAAAGTAGAATAGGTATTTCGCAACGACATCAGCCATTGCTTCACTTTTTGATTTCTCTTTTGAAGCTTCTGAAACAAGCTGCATTACTTGAGATAAATAACCTTCATCACTTGTTTTTAAAACTTGAATTTGAAGTGAACCAAAGTTGTTTTGTGATCCACCAATGACTTCATCTCCAACATGTTTGACTACATCTTGTGATTCTCCAGTCAGCATCGATTCATTAACTGTACTTTCGCCACTGATAATTAAACCATCACTTGGAATACTCTCACCAGCTTTAACAAGTAAGATATCGCCTTGAAGTACATCTTCTAGTTTCACGATTGTTTGTGTATTGTCTTTATTAATACGTGTAACTTCATTGGGTAATAGAGCCGCAATGGATTCCAGTGCATTTTGTGCTGTTGCGACAGATTTCATTTCTAACCAGTGTCCCAGTAACATTATCAGAATCAAGCTGGACAGTTCAAAGAAGAAATCCATTATCTCAATATTTCTAAATAAGACATGATTCATGATAAAGCCATAAAGACTGTAAACATAGGCAACAATAATTCCCATTGATACTAGCATCATCATTGCAGGTTGTTTTGCTTTTAACTCATCTTTAGCGCCACTTAAGAAAGGTTCGCCACCATAGAAAAATAATATTGTAGCAAGTCCAGCTACAACATATTCACTATATTTAAAGCTGAATTGAAAAGGGAGTCTTATCCCCATCATTGGTGCTAAGAATAAAATAGGTAAACCAATAATAAGTGAATTAAAGAATTTTTTCTTATATATTAAAGCATGCTCGCTATGATTATGTCCTTCGTGATCGTGTCCTGCGTGGTCGTGTCCTGAATGGTCATGATTGTGCGCTTCATGATTATGATGTTCGTGATTGTGTTTTTCATGATGTTTATGATTTTCCATATGCTTCCTCCTACCCCCTCCCTGGGAGGTGTGTTTACACTATAACATAGAATGGTGAATTGTGTTAATTTATTGCATTTTTATTTTTTAAGATTGATTATGATATAATAATTCTATTGCGGAGGAACATATGAAAAAGACAAAAATATTATTAACTATGGTACTTGTAGTACTACTAACAGCTTGTTCAACAAAAGGGAATGATGATGGTGAGGCCTTTGTGCCCAGTGGTGATCATCCCGTTGTGACAATGACAATGCAATCAGGTGATGTGGTGGAAATGGAATTATATCCAGAAGTTGCACCCAATACTGTTAATAGCTTTATTTCATTAATTGAAGATAACTATTATAACGGATTAATTTTTCATCGCGTGATTCCAGGATTTATGATTCAAGGTGGTGACCCAACTGGAACAGGGACAGGTGGCCCAGGCTATACTATTCCAGGTGAGTTCTCAAGTAACAAACATGAAAACAACTTAAAGCATACACGTGGCGTTTTATCTATGGCACGCTCTGGACATCCAGATAGTGCAGGATCCCAGTTCTTTATTATGGTTGAAGATGCACCACACTTAGATGGTGAATATGCAAGTTTTGGTAAAGTTATTTCTGGTGAAGAAGTTTTAGATAAGATTGTTATGACTGAGACTAAAGCCGATAAACCAATTGATCCACAAGTGATTGAATCCATGACTGTAGAATTGAATGGATATAAAGTTAAAGAGGTTAAAAGATCATAAAACAAAAGGTATTCTTACGATTGAATGTAAGAATACCTTTCTTTTTATCTTTGACGTCTTTTCTTAATGAATTTTGCAATAAAACGAATGATTAAGAATAAGATGAGGATGAAAAGAGCAATGAACCCATAAATTCCTAAAGCGATTGTATTTGGATTTTTAAATCTTGCGATAAGTGAACCATCACTGATGATCGTCTTATAACCGTGTGTTGTAGCATACTCCTGTGGAATCTCTGCAACACCATCAGCATTCTTCTCAAAGGATTGTAAGTACTCAGTCAGTGCAATCCACTCTTTAAGTTCATTACCTTTTTCATCATAAATAATATGTTCTTCAAAATCTTCAATTACAACACCATCTTTTGTCTTAGGTGTTACGGAGAGCAGTCCCATGGATTGATCTTCAATCAAGCCTAACATCTGTGCTGTATATAAGTTCGCAACCACACGGTAGAGTTTGTCATCTTCCAGGGGCACTTCCTTATTGTCTTGCCAAAGGTTTACATCTGTAATTTTATTAAAGATCATACGTTTTGTATTGAGTTCGTATTTTAAACCTGACATATAAAGCTGAGCAACATCTTGCATTGGTTGAATTGAAGCATCCACTTCAGCAGCGATCTTTAACTCTTTACCAGTTAAGTAAACTGATAGTAGGGGATAACCAGATTTGCCATCTTTACCAACACCCAATGATGAAACTTTAAAGGCATCTTTTGTGGTAACATTTCCTTTTGTGATTGAATCTCTTACAACACCATAAGGAACGACTGTGACATCAATTGTATCACCAGAATCTTTTTCGATTTGTTCGATTGCATAACGGTAAGCATCAGCAATCATGTAGCCTAAAGGTTCTTCTGTGAGTGTTTGTCCTAAGTCTGCAGCTGCAGTGAAGTTAAATGGTGCATAGGCTAAGACTTGGTCATATTCTAATCCATAGGGTTGAAGGTAGTGTTCTACAACTTTATCTTTGAATACTTTTATTTCTTTACCCATCGCTTCATCATATGCATAATCATCATTGATGGCGAGTAATTCGTAATTTTTCAAACTCCAACGATCACCATTGGGTGTTAGTGTTAACTTTCCAATGTTTCTTGTTTGCTCACCTGATGAAACAATTAATGTGTCGCCACTGACACGTGGCTCTGTAAAGGTGGTATGTGAGTGTCCAGAAACAATCACATCAAGCTCTGGAACAGCTTTTGCTAAAGCATTGTCCTCTGATTTCTTTTCATCATCAACTGTACCAGCATGAGAGAGAGCAATAATTAAATCAGCATCTTCATTTTCTTTTATTTTCTTAACAGTTTCTTTGGCAACATCAATATAATTTACAAAGTCTACCTCTGCAGTAGGAGAGTAGGCATCAGCTTCTTCACCCATTAATCCAATGATTGCGATATTGAAGCCTTTTTTATTGACCATTAGATAATCTTCAATGACCCCATAATTATCAAATGCATCTTGTAATTTTTCAAGACCTTTATCTTCAGGAATACGTGTGTTACTTGCGATAATAGGAACTGAATTTTCATTAGCAGCTTTTGCACTGTTTAAGGAATCAACTAAACCTTGTGTTCTAAAATCAAACTCATGGTTTCCCAAAGTAACTGCATCATAGTTGAGATAGCTCATCAGTTGTAAAGCGGGAGCATCTGTCGCAAAGATACTTTGATAGAGTGATCCCATTGAGAAATCACCTGCATCTACAAGTAAGAGCTCACTGTCTTTTTCTCTTTCTTCTTTTATAGCTGTTGCGAGTCTTTCAAAGCCACCACGTGAATGTGTTTGACCATTTTCTAAAATTTGATATGGATCAAAACTGTCATGCATGTCATGGGTAAATAGGATATTAATATCTTTGGAGTTATCTGCTTTAATACCTACAAAACTGAGGCTTAAGGCTGTGATAACTAAAAGTGTACTGAGTATTTTCTTCATTAAAATAACCTCCATTTATTGTCGTATACACCTATTATATAGTACTTGGTTAAAATAATCCTTTTGATTTTCAAAGTTATTTCAATATGTTAGTATAAATGAAAGAGGGAAGATATGCTTATAGATTTAATTTTGCTTGCGATTGTAGGCTTTGGTCTTAGAAAAATATTTAAAAGAATCGGACTACCAGCACTGCTCGGATTTTTAATCATGGGGGTCTTAGTAGGCCCTTTTGTCTTGGATCTACTGAGTGATTCCTTACTACAATATTCAACAGAGATAAGAAACCTTGCCTTAATTGTGATTCTTTTAAGGGCAGGTTTTGGTTTAAAGAAAGATGTCTTAATGAAGTATGGTAAAACAAGTTTATTGATGGGTAGTTTACCTGCCATACTTGAAGGACTCTTTGTTTTAGTTACTGCAATGTTGATATTAGATTTTGATTTTGCACAAGCCGGTATGCTAGGTTTTATTTTAGCAGCTGTATCACCTGCAGTAATTGTGCCTTCCATGCTTTCACTTTTAAATAAGAACTATCAAAAAGTTCCAACAGTCATTTTAGCTGGAGCTTCAATTGATGATGTATTTGCGATTACGATATTCTCAAGTTTCTTAAGCCTATACTTTAAGCAAACATTTTCTTTGATGACAATCATCAATATTCCATTAGTCATTATTTTAGGTATTGTTTTTGGATATTTACTTGCCCGAGTTTTAGCTTTGTTTATTGATAAGATAAATATGTATGTAGGGGTAGTACTACTGATTCTTATTTCTTATCTTTTAGTAATATTGAATGATCGTATACCCTTTGATATTGCTGTATATCTTTCAGTGATGGTTTTAGCTTTTATTTTGAATACTTATGTTCATAAGGCATCACAGAAGATAAAACATGTTCTGGATGCTGCATGGCCTTTTTTAGAGATATACTTGTTTGTTCTTGTAGGCGCACTGGTTGATCCAAATCTTGCAGTCCAAGCCGGTTTCTTAGGTTTCATTGTTATAGTGGTCGGATTAGTTGGAAGAGCACTGGGCGTTATAATTTCATTGAGATCATCTGACTTCAATAAAAAAGAAAGAATCTTTTCAATTCTTTCCTATACACCCAAGGCAACTGTTCAAGCTGCAATGGGTTCTATTCCCTTAAGTATGTCGATTGCTGGTGGTGAGTTAATGTTGGCGATTGCCGTGCTCTCGATAATTATTACGGCACCTCTCGGAGCGATTTTGATTGATAAGACCTATAATAAATTATTAACTAAAGATTAAGCATCAATGCATTCATAATCTTTTCTACATCACTCAAATTTGAATGATCTGATAAGGCAAGTAATACTGCCTTTTTTTGTGGCATAATAATCAACATTTGGGAATCTGTTCCATGCGCAAAGAAAATACCATTCTCTTTTGCAAGCCAAATTCCTTGACCATAAGCATAGCGTCTCAATAACTGACCCACAGTATCAACTTGAGCTGTTTTTGTAGTGATGGACTTCATATAATCAATGTTTTCTTTTTTAATGATACGCTTACTCTTATAAACGCCATCATTGAGTAAAAGGAACCCAAACTTCATTAAGTCTTCAGCTTTTAAATGGAGTCTTGTTGCACCTGCTAGATAAGCGCCATATCTTTCCCATGTGTAATCAGTTATCTCTAAAGTTGAAAAAATATGTTTCTTAATATAGTCTTCTAAATCCTGTTTCAAGTAAATTTGTAGTGTTGCGGATAATAAATAGAAACCAGCATTAGAATAAAGATACTGTGTTCCAGGAGCATGTTCAATGGGTTCATTAATGATTAGATTCAAATATTCACTTTCATCAATATCCTTAATGTCCTGTCTCATTAAAAGTACTTTATCAAAACCGATTGTATGGTTGAGACAATGTCTTATTTTTACTTTATTTAATTTATCTAAGTTATCAATATTTTCAAGTGTAACATGATCTCTAATAATCGGATAAACATAGCTATCTAAAGTTAAGTTAGTATTTTCAGTGATATATAAACATACCAGTGTCATCACTGTTTTTGAGATGCTTCTAATATCAAATTTACCAGTTTCAAAATGATGGTAGCATTCTTTATCATTATAATAGATTCCAATTGATTTAACGTTTAATTCTTGTTTATTTACTGCATGTATTGCATTATTTAACATTGCGTACCACTTCCTATATATATATTATAGCATTTAGTCTTTATCTTTGATAAAGTAGTGTAATAGGAGCGATGATTATGAAAAAAAATAAGAAGTTTACTACTACTTTAAAACAACTAACATCAGGTTTACCCGTTGGCGTTATTCTTGGGATATTTCTTGGGGTAAGTTTTATTACTTTTGAAGAAAAAGGATTTACCCTATTATCAATGGATTTTATATTGATTGCAGTGAGTGTTATTGTAAGTTTCTTCTTTACAATTTTTATTCATGAGTTGGGACATTTAGTCATGGGTTATTTTACAGGCTATAAGTTTCTAAGCTTTCGCTTTCTAAATTTCCATCTGCAATATGACGACAATAAAAAACTTAAACTCTATCGACATTCAATTCCAGGGACATTGGGACAGTGTTTAATGACACCACCCAATAAAGAGCCTTTACCTGCATTTTGGTATCACTTTGGTGGTGTACTGTTTAATCTACTGGCTTTTCTTATAAGCTATAGCATCAGTTTCTTTGTAGGCGGAAAAATAGTCTTTCTCTTACTCCTTATTTTTTCTATGGTGAATCTATTTATGGGAGTTTTGAACTGGATGCCAACTCCTGGTACAAGTAATGATGGATATAATTATCGTGCGATTAAGAAAAATGATGTCACGCGTATTGCATCAGGAATCATGCTGGATGTGAATGGACAAATAACACATGGTGCACGCATTACCAGTATTGATTTAAGTCGCTTAGAAACACTAGATTTAGACTATAAAGATTTCATTCAGGCCAATACAGCGATGTTTCTGATGTCACAAAAACTGCTCAAGTTTGATTTTGAAGGCTATAATACACTTCTGGATAAGATATCTATCCTTAAGGAAAATCCAATGTTGGCAATGTTCATCGATACAGATATCTACTTTCTAAAACTATTAGAGGGTGAAGAAGATTATGAATCATATAAAACAAATAATGTTAAAAAGATGTTTAAAGCATTAAATCAAAAAGAAGATGTAAAATTAATTGTCTTATTTGAAGATTTATTATTAAAAGGAAGTTATGATGAAAAAATGTATCAGGAATTTGTTGATGCTTGTCATAATTCAATCACTCCAGGAATCAGTCTTGATTTACTTGATTTTGGAAATATCATATTGGGAAGAACACTTGGGTAATCCAAGTGTTTTTCTTTTTGTCATAAATATGAGTTTATAGACTCAATGAGATATAATGGTAATATACATCATATTTAAAGCATCAGCTTTATCTAGAAAG
>CAYPHX010000039.1:0-12392 GCA_964410635.1 uncultured Erysipelothrix sp.
TTTATGTATAATGATATAGCACATGGAGAATTGGCCGAGCGGCTGAAGGCGCTGTCTTGGAAAGGCAGTTAAGTGTTATGCTTACGAGGGTTCGAATCCCTCATTCTCCGCCATTGTAATCAACACCCGCTCAATCGAGTGGGTTTTTTAATGCTTTTATAAAAAAAAGATTGACTCTTGTTTAATTCAAAAGTCAATCCAAGTGTAGTACAAAAAGTAACGTACTAATACTACTTCTTAACAAAGGGGTGTTTGTATTTCTACAATACGTAATTTCCGATTGTTTTGCCAATCTCTTTGATGCTTACAGAGCCCTTAAACTCAAACTTTACTTTTCCTAACCCACTAAACCACAGTTCAAGTTCAGCATCTAGATCAAATGTACCAGCAGTTTCTACTGAAAAAGCTACAATGTTTTTGTATGGTAGCGAAGTATAGTCAGTTTTCTTGCCAGTAATTCCTTGAACGTTGATTGCGATAACTCTTTTATCTGTAAAAATAACGGAATCCCTAACGCCTTGGAAAGCCGAAACAATAATCTCATTAGGTACTAAGATGTCCTTGATGATGTTATCTGCTTTACTTGATGAAATTTCCTTTAATTTAAAGTAAGCTGCATTACTAAAGTCAATCATACTTTCTCCCCCTCCTTTCCTGTGTCTAAACATGTTTGTGTTTAAAAATAATTAATCTTATAACTTACCCCTCTTAAAATTAATTATACGATATATTTCATTATTTGATAGTTAAATATTAAAAAAGACAGAACATCATGCTCTGTCTTCTATATGTAAGTTTAGATTAGTGTCCATCACCATCGGATCCTTCTGTATCCGTTGGATCATTAGGTTCTTCTGGGGTGGGTTCTTCGTCTTTTTTCTTAGATCCTTTTACAACAATTTTTGTTACAGGATCTTTAGTGACTTCATTAGAAATGTTTTTGTCTCTTTTATACTCAATGCCATTTTCATAGTAGACTCTATCTTTATAGAGTCGTTCACCATTAACACCTTGTTGGATGGTTTCTTCAAGACCTTCATCTTTACTATCATCATATTTAGTACTTGTTTCAAATGGAATGACTTCTCTTTCACCATTAACTATTTCTTCGGTAAAGACACTTTCACTCTCTTCAGTGTCGTCTTCTACGATGTCGCCTTCTACTTCATCATCATTATCTTGTAATTCATCTTCTGGTTCATCTTCTATGTCGACGATTGGTTTGTCTTTCTTTTTAGGAGGGTTTACTTTAAAGTAGTAGGCTCCTGTGATGAGTGATGTTGCGAGTAGTATTGCAAGAAAACCTGCGAGTATTTGTTTCTTTGGGGTGTTTAATATTTCTTTGATTTTATTAATGAATTTTTTCATGTTAACCTCTTTTTCTGACTGATATATCTATGCTATCATACATTAAAAATTACAACAAATCTTTAGGGTAATTTTCCATTAAATCACATTTAATTACTTGTTTAGACAGTGGTATCGCTTACTTCATTTACTATGGTTGACTGTATATATGATAGTTGGTAAACTTGCATTGTAAACTCCATATATTTCTGAGAATATGGCTCGGAAGTTTCTACAAGGGTACCGTAAATCCCTTACTATGGCATTAGGATTTCCTTTTGCTGTTATGGTGGAGCGTTTCAACAGGAGGAAATATGAAACAAAAAATTGATGATTTTTTTGGAGTTTCAAAAGCAAATTCTACTTTTAGTCGTGAGTTAACAGGGGGCGTTACAGCATTTCTGTCAATGGCTTATGTTATCTTTGTTAACCCTATTATATTAAGTCAAGCTGGTATGCCTAAGGATGCAGTCTTTATGGCAACAATTATATCTACAGCAATTGCTATGTTTATTATGGGGCTATATACAAAGTTCCCATTGGGACTTGCACCTTGTATGTCCATGAATGCATTCTTCGCTTTTTCAGTTGTAATGCAAATGGGGATGTCATGGGAAGAGGCCTTGGCAGCAGTATTCGCAAGTTCTATTTTATTTCTGATTTTATCATTCTCAGGAGTGCGTCAAAAGCTTATCGCAGCTATTCCAGTTTCAGTAAAACAAGCAGGAACTGTTGGTTTAGGTATTTTTATCGCTTTTGTTAGTTTTAAAAATTCAGGAATTATTGTACCGGATGCGGGAAACTTTATAACTTTCGGTGGATTTGATAATCCAAATGTTGTTATAGCATTTGCGGGTATCATTGTTGCTGCTTTCTTCTTGGTAAGAAAAAATCAATATGCAGTTTTTCTAGGTATGGTTGGTGCCGCAGTTACTGGTATTCTGATTCGTATGGGAGCAGTTAATGGAATATTTAATTTAGCGCCTGAAGTTATCGAAACATTACCACACTTACCAGTAGGGTCTCCAATAGTAATTCCAGTAGGGCCTTTTAATGAAATGATGAATACAACCTTTATGGCTTCAATTAGAAATTTAGATTCTCTAATGTCAATTGATGCAGTAGTAGTTGTATTAACATTCTTATTCTTAGATTTCTTTGGGACTGCAACAACTTTATCAGCTGCAGCAACTCAAATTCCACATATGAGTGAGGAAGAATTCTCTAATAATAAACGTATTTATGTTACAGACGCTTTAGGTAGTTTTGTGGGAAGTATCTTTGGAACTTCAAACTTATCTACATACATTGAATCTGTATCAGGTATCATTTCAGGGGCGCGTACAGGATTGATGGCTGTTGTAGTTGGAGTGTTGTTCTTATTATCAGCTTTCTTACACCCATTATTATCACTGGTCACAGCAGCAGTTACAACACCAGCAATGGTTGCGATTGGAATCTTTATGATGCAGAATATCACAAGCATTAAGTGGGATGGTGGTTTTGAAGAAGTAATTCCAGCATTCTTGGTTATTGTGATGATGCCACTAACGGGATCCATTGCACTTGGGCTTGTGTTGGGTTTCTTAGCTTATGAATTATGTATGATTTTTGCTGGACGTCATAAAGAACTTCCAATGATGATGCATGTCATCACACTTATCTCAATTGCTTATATCTTTACTTTATAGGAGTCATTATGAATTTATTAAAAACTAAAATTAAAGAAGTTGGTATTGTTAGAACAGAATCAATCTTGGATGTTTCGTCATTTTTAAACATGCAAGTAGATGCAGAGTTAATGCAAAAAGTTGGTGAGACTTTTGCGGATAAATTTAAGGCGTTAGATTTTGACTGTTATGTTACAGTGGAATCTTCAGGTATTGCACCTTCAGTGTTTGCAAGTATTGCAAGCAATAAGCCACTTGTGATCATCAAAAAGGATCATCGCAAGAAAGAGACACCCTTCATTCAACAAGAGTGCTACTCTTATACAAAAGAGCAAGACTATTACTTAACAGTCGATGCAAAATTTGTTGAGAACAAGCGTTGTATTTTAATTGATGACTTTTTAGCAAGTGGTAGTGTTGTACGTAATGTAGAAATATTATTGGAACAAGCAAATGCAAGCTTAGTTCATACAGGAATTGTAATCTCTAAAGATTTTCAAGATGGTATGAAGCACCTTGCAGAAAATGGCTACCCAGTAACATCTCTTGCGAGAATAGAAAAAATGGACCCTATTACAGGATCCATTGATTTTATTGATTAAAATATTTCTTGTCTTGATCTTTAGAACGTTTTCTTGCTGATTGAAGTAAGTTATTATCTAAAGTACTACCATCGAATATTTCATTTGATGTGGTAATTGTTTTAAAGTGATTGATAACTAAGTTCTTAACCGTTTCAACACTCAATTCTTCATTGAGTTCATCTTGAAGTGTTGTGAGTTTTTCAGGGAAAACCTCAATAACATCTTTTGTAATTTTATAGAAGTCAGATATAATCTGGCTTCTTTCTTTTTGGTCTCCATTAACGGATAGGTAAGCACCTACTGTTAGTTTATCCCCAACACGTCTTTGTGCAGTTCCGGCGATCTTCTTGCCATTGATACTTATATCAAATTTACCAGGGCAATAAGCACCATCCACTTGTCCGACATCGATTTTTAAGCCCAATGGTTTAAGTGCATCGGTTAAGAAGTTATAAAAGTACATATAGTTTTCTGATGCTGATTTATTGTTTCTAATAATTAGTGAGAAGTTAAGTATACCCAGATCATTAGCAACACTGCGACCACCAGAGTTACGTGTTCCTACAGTATAACCATGATCTCTATAGTGTTGTACTCCTTCTTTGAAAAATGGTGCTCTTGTATCATCAAGGCCCATGTTAATGTTTTTTTCGTGATGTTGTAGCATAATCAATACCATTGTATCTTCTGGTAATGTTCGTAAAAGCACATCTCCAATACCTGCTACATTGGTAATGTTTGGTTCATGTGTTAAGTCCGCAATAATTCCCTTCATTTCTATCACCTCTAGTTATTACAGTTTCGTATTAATTTGGGGATAAGTCAATTGATATGCAAAAACCAGCTTTTTAAAGCTGGTTCATTGTTCGTAGTTTATAAGTGAGTGCGATTGTTTTCGCATCAGCGATTCGATGTTCATCACACATCTGAATTAATGTATCTAGAGGGATTTCAACTTGGGTAATCTCTTCGTTTTCATCGAAGTTTGTGCCGACGTACTCTAAATCCTTTGCGTAATATAGATAAGTAATTTCATTGGAATAACCCGGTGAAGTATAGATAAAGCCCAGATTGATAATTTCTTTAGCTCTATAACCTGTTTCTTCTTCAAGTTCTCTTAGTGCTGTCAGACTGGGGTCTTCATTGGGTTCAATGAGTCCAGCTGGAAATTCAATTAGGTCTTTTTCTACACCGAATCTAAATTGTTTGACCAATAGGCAATTGCCTTCATCATTGATTGCGGCGACACAGACACCACCAGGATGTTCTACTTGCTCAATCCTTAAGAGTTTATCTTGAGTTTGGAAAGTAGATTCATATGCATCAATGATGATGCCATCGAATTTTATACTTCGATTAAGCTTTTTCACTTGTGAGCTCCACATATAGATCAATGCGGCTTGTGATTTGTGAGATACTGTCTTCCCAGAATTTAACAGATGTTGTATCAACATCAGCGAGTTTAGCAACATCTTCACAGGATGCTGTTGCGGTTGCTTTAAGCAAGTTTCTGTACTTCTCTACAAAGTTATCTCCTTCTTTTTCGTATTGTGCATAAAGGCCTAGTGCAAATAAGCCGCCAAATGCATAAGGGAAGTTATAGAAGTTTCTTCCTGCGCTATAGTAGTGTCCTTTGTTTAGCCACATGAATGGGTGCAGGATGTCTTGGTTTAATCCGTCTCCATATGAATCACGTTGTGCTTGTAGCATAATTTCTTGAAGTGCACTTGAATCTAAGAATTCATTTTGTCTTCTTGCGAATACTTCCGTTTCAAATTTGTATCGAGATAGAATATCAACTGTAATCTGTGTAAGGTCTTGTAATGAGTTTTCAATCAACATGATTTTTTCTTCGTTAGTTGCTGTTTTAAGTGATGCGTTAAAGATAATGTTCTCACAGAATGTTGAAGCTGTTTCTGCAACTGGCATTGAGTATCCTGTATTTAACATAGAATTATCTTCAAGCATTAAACCATGATATGCATGGCCCAGCTCATGTGCTAGTGTAACGATATCTGAAATACTACCACCGTAGTTTGTAAAGATACGACTTTGTTTAATATGGGGTAAATTAGAACAGTATGCTCCACCACGTTTTCCTTCTTTAGGTAAGAAGTCGATCCACTTCTCATCATAAGCTCTTTCAGTTAGGTCAGCCATATCATCTGCGAAGGTTCTAAAGTTATCCACAATAATTTTTCTTGAGTCTTCAACAGAGTATTCGCTTGTCTCTTCTAATACATAAGGTGCAAACAGATCATAAAATGGTAGACCGTCTTTATGTCCTAAGAGTTTTCCTTTGTGTTGTAGATATTTCCTAAAGGATGGAAGGCTATTTTCAATTGCTTGAATTAAAGCATCAAGTGTTGCTTTTGATAGTCTTGAGTCCATCAATGTTTCATCTAATGGTGTTTCGAAATTTCTTAAAGCAGAAGTTTGGATAACTTCTCCTTTAATACCATTCAGTGCAAAAGCCACTGCATCGTCCATTGATTTATAAAGTTCCAGTTCTTTTTCATAAGCTTCTTTTCTAACTACAGGGTCTGCATCATATGCAAGATTTCTTAGAGATGTTAGTGTATGTTTCTCATTGTTGTAATCAATTGTCTTATTTGAAGTTAGTTGTGTTTGAACTTGACTCCATAAACTTGAACCATTGATTTTCATTTTTGAGATAATTTCTTCTGCATCTTCAGATAGCGTGTGGTTTGCGTAGTTGAGAGTCTCATTTAGGATATATTCATGTTCCTTTATAAGCTCACTTTCATTAACCCATGTTTTAAATGCATCTTCATTTGATTTTAACCATTTGCTAAAGCTAGCTTGTGGACGTGCATCCTTACTTGCTAAGACTTGAAGTTGACCTAAATATTGATTTGCAACCATATCGTTTGCATTGGTGCTAAGTCTAAAGTTGATATAACTTGCTAAGTTTCTAATGACTGAAGATAGTTCTTGGTTATGTGTAATCCAATTTTCAAGTGATTCTTTTCCGTTTAAATTTGTTGATAGTTCTAATGATTTATCTAAAAGTGCTTCAAGTTTCTTGAAATCCCCTAGGAATGATTCATCGAAATCTAAGTATAGTGCGTCTAATGACCAGTTGTACATATTAAATATCCTCCTTGTACTAGAGTAATCATATCATAACAATGAAAACTAACAACGGTTTCATAAAGTTTTCAAAGATTTTCAGTAAAATGCTTGCATTAAGTTTTCAAGATTGATATAGTGTCAACAAGAAAGGTAGGATTTGATATGAAAAGAAATGACAACTACAAACAATTAAGCTTTTTCTTTTTCTTTACATAAACTAGGTTGATGCCCACGTGGATATTAACCTTTTGTGTTTGGTTAAAGACGTGTGGCTTAATGAAGTATCAAATCTACTGGCTGCACGAGATGCAGTTTTTTTTATTTTAAAATTTACATATTGTTATAAGGAGAAAGAAACATGAAAAAATTATTAGCAGTATTATTGGTATTATTGGTTATCACAGGATGTACAACAAAACCTGGTAATGAAGAGAAAGTATATAAGATTGGAGTTCTACAACTTGTAGATCACCCATCACTACAAGCAACATACGACGGAATGATTGAAGGACTCAATGAACTTATTGGTGAAGGAAATTATGAAGTGAGCCATCATAATGCGGCTGGAGACCCAGCGAATGCACAATTGATCGCCCAACAATTAGTGGATGATAAAGTTGATTTAATTTATGCTATTGCAACTTCTGCAGCACAAGCTGCTTATGCAGCCGCTGAAGAAGCAGGAATTCCAGTTGTGTATAATGCCGTAACAGATCCAGTTGATGCAGGATTATCAGATTCAATGGAAAAACCTGGAAATCATGCGACAGGTGTAAGTGATATTTCACCTATTGATGTCCAACTTGCACTAGTCAAAGAAATCCTGCCTGATGCAAAGAATGTTGGAATTCTATACAATACAGGTGAAGATAACTCCCGAGTTCAACTTGAGATTGCAAAACAAGAAGCTAAAAAGATCGGCCTTACAATCGTCGAACAAGGTGTTTCAAGTGCTAATGAGATAGAAGATGCAGCGACACAACTCGCAAGTAAAGTAGATGCAATATACAATATTACAGATAATATGATTGTAAATGCTACAGCACAAGTTGTAGGTATTGCAGATGATGCAAATATTCCGGTCATGGCATCGGAAGCAGGCCAAATCGAGCTAGGTATTCTAGGAACTGAATCAATTGACTATCATAATCTGGGTGACCTAGCAGCAGAAGTTATTAAAGAAATTCTAGTTGATGGTAAGTCACCGGCGGATATTGCAGTTAAGACAGTAACAGAGACAGTCCTCTATATGAATGTTGATGTTGCAGAGAAACTAGGAATCGAATTACCACAAACAGTATTAGATAGAATCAAAGAATAGATTATAAAGCTACTGTAGAAAGTAAAACATCTACAGTAGTTTTTTATTGTTGTAGCTTAAAGATTATGAAAATTGTTACAGTAAGCTTGCAACTATTTTCTTTATGTGTTACATTTGGTGTAAGGAGAATTGATTATGACAAATTTTAAACGATGGAGCAACAATCGAATTAAATAAATAGGTTATCTACTATAGCGATAACCTTTTCGGTTGTTGCTGGTCATGATTAATTTTTATTACAAAGAGCCCGCTTATACAGCGGGCTCTTTTTTGCTTTTAGGAGGGCGAACTTATGAAGAAAATATTATTGGTATGTATGGGGTTAGTTTTAATTTTGTCTGGGTGTACTAAAGAATCGGACAAGTTAGAAATCGGTATTATTCAATTTGGTGACTTTGCTTCACTAAATGATACACTTGAAGGAATCGAGAATATTTTAGATGGTTCACAGATTAACTATACAGTAAAAAGTGCACAAGGAGATGCAGCAAATGTTGTTGGCATTGCAACACATTTTGTAGATGAATCTGTAGATTTAATCATTGCTATTACAACACAAGCTGCACAAGCTGCAGTGGCGGCAAGTGATGGGGAAGTGCCTGTGGTTTTTGTTGCTGTTAGTGATCCATTATCTGCGGGAATTACAGGTTTAGAGTATGTTACTGGAGTCTCTGATATCGCGCCATTAGACGCTCAATTTGAATTAATTGAGCAATTAACACCTTATGTTAAAAGAGTAGGAGTTATGTTTAAAACCGGGGACCCAAATGGTACATTTCAAACAGAAAGAATCATTGATAAAGGTGAGTCTTTAGGCTATGAAGTAATTTCAAAAGGTGCAATAGAGGTGAGTGACTTAAGTATAGTAGCGAGTCAATTGGCACAAGAGGTGGATGCGTTTTATCTAATTACCGATGGACTCATCGTAGGAAATACAGCAATCATTGTTGAGGAGGCGACGCGTCAAGGCGTTGTATCTTATGCATCTGAAGATGGTCAGTTTAATCAAGGTGTACTTGCGACAAATTCCATATCCTATGTTTCCATAGGGGAGCAAGCAGCGGTGATGGCAAAGAAAATTTTACTTGAAAACATTTCACCTTCAAGTATAGAGATAGAAGAGGCAGAAATAACGAGTCCAAAGATTTCCCGGGAAATAAGTGATTTCTTTAATATAGAAAGCCCAGAGCATTTATTAGAGTTTTTAGAGTGACGCACAAAGCGGTAGTAATGTAAATTCCTGAAAACGTATTGAAAAGATTTTACATTTAAGTGTTGCATTTTGTTTTCTCTGGTGCTATTGTATAGAGGAAAGGTGGATGCACAAATGAAAAATCTATTATGTTCTCTACCCGTTGAGGGAAGTTTCTATTACTTTTACTATCGCTAATTAAGTTAATGTTCCTTGTGGATGTTGACTATTTTATGATGGTTCAATCCGCAAGCTTCCCAATAAAAGATATTATATTTCCTTTTGCAAGCTATGTGGATTCCCCCATAGCTTTTTTATTGTTTACGAAAGAAAAGGAGAGTTAATATGAAAAAGGCGATATTTAGTTTATTAATTGTACTCACTTTACTTGTTGGATGTTCAACAGCTAAAGATGATGGTTCGATCAAGATTGGTGTTATTTTGTGGGTAGAACACCCTGCATTGAATGATACTTTGACAGGTTTTGAAAAAGGTTTGGATGATTTAGGTGTTAAAGATGAAGTAGAGCTCATTGTAAAAAATGCAAATGATGATGCTTCAAATGCTAATGTAATTGTCGAACAGTTTGTAAATGAAGGTGTGGATCTCATTTATGCAATTGCAACACCAGCTGCACAAGCAGCAATGGCTGCAACTGATGAGTTGGATGTTCCTGTGGTATTCAATGCCGTTACAGATGCAGTGAGTGCAGGTTTAGTTGAAGATAACAATAAACCTGGTGGTAATGTCACTGGTGTTAGTGATATGGTTCCAGTAGACCAACAGTTAGCTCTTATCAAAGAATTTTTACCAAACTCAAGTAAAGTAGGAATTCTGTTTAATACTGGTGAAGACAACAGTCTACATCAAATTAAAATGATTGAAGAGCTTATTCCAAATCACGGTTTAGAGCTAGTGACACAAGGAATCAGTGGTACAGAAGATATTGCATTGGCAACTGAAACATTACTAACCAAGGTTGATTCACTCTACATTATTACAGATAATACTGTTGCATCTGCAACTTCACAAGTCGTTGGAATTGCAAATGAGCATAACAAGCCTGTATTTATGGCAGAAGCAGGTCAGTTTGAACACGGTATTCTTGCTTCAGATTCAATAAGTTATGTAAAACTTGGAGAAGCAGCAGCAAATCAGGCGCATGATATTCTTTGGAACAACAAAAAACCAGCAGATATAGCAGTTGTCATTGGTGGTAAGACAGAGTTACTTGTGAGTGAGTCTGTTGCAGAGTTACTAGAGATTGAGATTCCTCAATCCGTCATAGAAAGGGCAACATTGAAATAGTATGCTTAAATTTTTTATAAACGTAGTTGAACAAGGGGCACTCTATGGAATACTTTCCATAGGAGTACTTCTAACTTATCGCATCATTGGGGTCTCTGACTTAAGTGTCGAAGGGTCTTTCCCGTTAGGTGCAGTTGTGAGTGCCGTCATTATTATTAATGGTGGTTCTCCATGGCTTGGACTTGTGGCTTCTTTAGTCGCAGGTCTTCTTGCCGGAATGATGACAGGCCTACTTCATGTTAAATTGAAGATATCAAGTCTTCTGAGTGGGATATTGGTAATGACGGGACTCTATTCGATTAACTTAATGATTGCAGGGGGACGCTCAAACTTACCATTACTAAAAGAAAAAACACTTTTTGATACAGTATGGTTAAAAGATTTGGGTGCGCCTGAAATGATCGTAAAATATTATCGCCTTATTTTACTCCTCATCATTGTATTTATAATTAAGTTTGTGGTGGATTGGATTTTATCAACGAAATTGGGTTACTTATTAAAGGTAACTGGTGATAATGAAGGTTTAGTTACAGTGTTGGGTCATGATGTTGGCCGTGTGAAAATTATTGGATTGGCTATTGCGAATGGTTTTGTAGCACTCAGTGGTGGTGTTGCTGCTTCAGTGGGTCGTTACTATGACGTGTCATTAGGTGTGGGTATGATCGTTATGGGATTATCCTCAGTTATGCTTGGTTTATTGCTTCTAGGAAACTCAAAAGCAAAACTCACAACTCAAGCTTTAGTGGGGTCGATTGTCTATCGTTTAATTGTTGCTTTAGCAATAAGATTTGGTATGGAACCACAACATATGAAGCTTGTAACAGTCATGATATTCTTGGTGGCAATCGTACTTAATAATGCTTCAATATCTATTAATTATAAAGATAAGAAAGGAGCTCGTAATGCTGAGGTTTAATAATATAAGTAAAACATTTAATCGAAATACAGATGCAGAGCTTAATCTATATAACCAACTAAATTTAGAGGTAGAAGATGGTGAGTTTGTTACTATTATTGGTTCAAATGGGAGTGGAAAGTCGACGCTTTTCAATGTATTGTGTGGACAAATTGAACCGGATACTGGAATGGTTACGTTTGAAGGTGAGGATCTTCGAAAAAAGAAAATACACGAGCGCTTTAAATCAATCTCACGTGTGTATCAAGATCCGATTGCTGGGACATCACCATCGCTTACAATTTTAGAAAACTTATCGATGGCCTTTGATAAAGGAAAACTCATGAACTTCAAAAAAGGAGTTAGGGATGATAAGATTGAATATTTTAAGGAATTACTGAGTGAACTGGACTTAGGTCTTGAACATAAACTTGATTCAAAAGTGGGTCAATTATCCGGTGGACAAAGACAAGCATTATCTTTATTGATGGCATTAATGAATGAACCTAAGATGTTGTTGCTTGATGAGCATACAGCTGCACTTGATCCTAAGAGTAGTGAGATTATTATGAAGCTCACTGAAAAAATGGTTGAGGATCGTGGAATTACAACCATGATGGTTACACATAACTTACAACATGCACTAGACTATGGAACGAGATTATTGATGTTTCATGAAGGAAAAATCATTTTCGATGTTCGTGGTATTGATAAAAAACAATTAACACGTGATGATCTTGTCTCATTATTTATGGAACATAACGAATTCTTTGTTGAAACTGTTTAATTTAATCTAAAGCAACACCTGTATAATCTGGTGTTGTTTTTTGATATTTTGATACAGAGTCAAATTTATATACAAATATTGAAAATAATATTAAATAAAATAGACCCAAATATTATGTCGTTTCTTTTCTATATTATATATAGGAAAATATTTAAGATATTCGTCATGTTTTTCGACAATAAAAAAAGAAAG
>CAYPHX010000040.1:0-494 GCA_964410635.1 uncultured Erysipelothrix sp.
GTTGAAGGTGCATTCCAAATTATACGAATTGCTGGAACAATTTCACCGAATTTTTTACTTAGTGCTTCATCACGAGTATGGATAGCTGCTGAGTGACCTAAACCGTCAAACTCTACAAGAGTCTTAGCTGCTTGAACACCTTCTGTACTATCTTTAACTTTAACCAAAGCTAATACTGGAGCTAATTTTTCACGAGTCATGATTTCTTTTGGTCCAACTTCTTTACATTCAGCTGCTAAAATAATTGTATTTTTAGGAACTTTAACGCCTGCTTGTTCTGCAATCCATTCTGCTGATTTACCTACAACATTTGCATTTAATACTGCATCTGCATAGTTTTTATCTGAACTGTTTACACCAAACATGAATGTTTCAACTTTTTTCTTATCAGCTGCTGTTAAGAAGTGAACATTATATTTTTTGAATCTTTCAATTGCTTGTGCATAAATTGCATCGTCAATAATAACTGCTTGCTCTGAAGCACAAATCATTCC
>CAYPHX010000040.1:504-12007 GCA_964410635.1 uncultured Erysipelothrix sp.
GTTATCAAATGCTTTAGATAGAACGATATCGTTAACTGCTTGATCAACATCACATGATGCTTCCATATATGCAGGAACGTTACCTGCACCAACACCTAATGCTGGTTTTCCACATGAGTAAGCTGCTTTAACCATTGCGTTACCACCAGTTGCTAGAATTGTTGCAACACCATCGTGGTTCATAAGTTCTGAAGTTTTAGCCATGCTTCCTTTAACAACCCACTGTACACAGTTTTCAGGTGCACCGGCTGCAACTGCTGCATCCAGTACAACTTTAGCTGCTGCTACTGAACAGTTTTGTGCGGATGGGTGGAATGAGAAAATAATTGGGTTACGTGTTTTAATTGAAATTAATGCTTTAAAGATAGCTGTTGATGTTGGGTTAGTTGTTGGAGTTAAACCACAAATAACACCGACTGGTTCAGCAATCTGTGTGATTCCTGTAACATCATCTTCTGCAATAATACCAACTGTTTTAAGATCTCTTAAATTATTAACAACGTGTTCACATGCAAACAAGTTTTTTGTTGCCTTGTCTTCAAATACACCACGTCCTGTTTCTTCAACAGCCATTTTAGCTAATACACCGTGTTGATCTAATGCTGCAACACTTGCTTTCGCTACAATGTAGTCAATTTGTTCTTGATTCAATTCCTTGAATTCTTTTAAGGCCTGTTGACCTTTTGCAACCAATTCATTGATTTCATTATCGATAATTTCTTTTGCTTTATTCTCTGCCATAATAAGCTCCTCCTTGTATTTCTTACAACATCATCATAACCATTGTGAAAGTTAAAACAAACATTTATCAAGCAAAAAGTATGCATAAGTTATAAAAAATTAAAAGTCTGAGTTATGTAAACGCTTTGCTTGTGAACAAATTAACAATATGTATCAAACTCTTTAGAATCAAGCGATTTCTATCGAATAACTGTAAGCCTTTTCATCGTTTGGAGATAGTTTTGTGACAGTTCTCTTCTCATTGAGATCACCACTCGCATCACTATAATCAGGCAAACCTTCCCATGGTTCTATACATACATAGGGTGCCATTTCACCATTTTTAACAGGAGACCATATACCAACATATTCAATATCTTCAAAAGTTACCTTAACACTGGAACCTTTATTAATATTTAATAATGTTGCTGATTTGATACCATCATAGATCCATGTATCCACAGGAAATGCCTCAGGTCCCATAACTAAACGTTTTGGTTCCATCTCTTCTTTATCCTTTATTAGCGAACCATCTAAGTTATAGAAGTGCGTCTTGCCACCCTTTGTCTCAAAAGTAAGAACATCCCCATACTCACATAAGAAAGCTGGGTGACCACCAATTGTATAGATCATTTCCTTATTATCTAAGTTTTCTACAAGCCACTTCACTTCAACTTTAGACCAAGATAACTCATAACCCACTCTAATTCTAAATTTAAATGGATACATTTCATAATCTTCCTCAGTCGATGTATAAGTAAACCACAAGGTATTGTCATTAAAACTATCGAGTGAGAACTCACGTTGTGCAATAAAGCCATGTGCTTTCATATCATAAGTCTTTCCATCATAAGTATATGACTTATTTTTTGATGTTCCAATAAATGGGAATAATAGTGGTGAGATACCATCCCACCATGTAGCATCTCCATTCCACAAGACTTCTTGTCCTGTTTCCAGATTGGTAATTGCTTTTAATTCAGCACCCATCTTGTCTACTTTAATCTTAAGATAATCATTTTTAATTTCCATGTTTCTTTTCCTCCCATGTTTATGTATCCATTATATGATTTATTTAAAGCACACACAAACAAAAAAAAGACTTTTAAAGTCTCTATTATATATATTGATTCTTTTTACTGAAGGCGTATAGCATACTTTAATAAAATGAGTTCTAAACAAAGGCAAAGAAAAATAAAAAAACTCACATATAATGTGAGTAGAAATTGTATATGGTGGAGCTTAGCGGGCTTGAACCGCTGACCTCTTGCGTGCCACGCAAGCGCTCTCCCAACTGAGCTAAAACCCCATGCCTATTCATTATACAAAACAAGCAATGAATATGCAATGGAGCTAGCGTCTTAATAACTTTTGTAAGAAAGTCTTTCTCAAGAAAAATTCATCGAGGCTTTCTTTTTTTAATCCTAAAGTTTCAAACCCTTGATTTAAGATGGTATCTGTAATTTGCGTATCAAATATATCTACAGCACCAATTGGCACATTGAAGACTAAATCTGCAGTATCAACATGACGATACTCTGCTTCTCTACTCATCAATTCAAATACACGATTCGCAACAGCCATTCTTCGATCGATGGCTTGGCTTCTATCGATCTTACCTCGCATTGTTATAGCAAGTGTTTTTGTTGCACCATAATCTCTTAACATTGGAACAGGACAATTCATACGGACACCACCATCAATCAGCGAGTATTTATTAAATTGAAACGAGCCAAAAACTAAAGGAAAGCTCATTGAAGCTCTTATAGCTTGCGCTAAGGTCATATCTGATATCACAATACTTCTTGGGTGTGTGTTTGTGTAGTACTCCGGGTGTGAGACAAAGATAATGAGTTCTCCTGAGTATATATCCACTGCTGTAATCGCCAGCGGTATTTTTACATCGGATAGATGATGCATATTATATTTGGATAGAATCTTTTCAATTAACTCCTGTAGCCATATGGCATCAATAACACCATGTTGTACAGATTTATTAAATATGAGGCTGAGTGGAGAAACGTGCATCAGGTTTTTTTCGTCTATTGTTTTTAACGCTTCTTTGATTTCGTCTAAGATTTCTTCATATTTTAAACCCATCGCAAAAAGTGTTGCGACAAGTGATCCCGCACTGGTACCACTCACAAAATCAACTTTTCTATCATTGTCTTGAATATACTTAATCATCGACAGTTGTGCAATTGATTTTGCGCCACCACCAGCAAAGGCTATTCCAATTTTTTCTTGCATATTTCCTCCTATATAACTCATGTTCACTTTATGATATGTTCTAATTACATTCTATCACTCTTGTTTAAAATAAAGAACTATAAGCATTTTATCCGTTTTTATATAAAAACTCCCTAGATAAAGAACACATTCTCTATATAAGGAGCTTATATTAAATTTTAAAGTATGTCATAAGCATCTTCTAAGAGATACTTGGGTGCAACATCAAATACAGTATAAGCACCATGATACCCTTTAGCATTCATTCTGACACATGCATAAGCATAGGCAACAAGAACGCGTGCTGTAAAATCAGGATTTGATTTAAGTTTTAATGAAAACTCCATTTGTGATGAATCATCACTTCCAATCACAAATCCACCATGTGGCATTGTAGGGAACATTTCATTTAACTCACTTTGACTTAAGTAATGCACTTCTGTTTTATAGGGTGCAAAGTAGTTTGGCATTTCTGTAATTTCTTTTGTAAGATTTTCTTTATCGTCGCGATCACTCACGACATAGACAACACGCTTGTGTTTATCTTCAATCTCTTGAGCACCTTCTCTAGCTTGATGCATGGCTTCTTCTTGCGGGACAGTCAGTTGAATGGCATCTTGAACACCACTTAAGCGACGTACTGCATCAGAGTGTCCTTGAGAAACACCTTCTCCCCAGAACGTTTGGTTGGATACATTTAAAATGCTTTCAATATATAACCTTTGAATACTGAATAAACCTGGATCCCATCCTACTGAAACGATCGATGTGGTTTTATCAGCTTGATTACCTACATTTGTTTGGTGTTCTTTAATTAACTTATGATTGTCATAAGAATCTACGGTGTTAAAGTATTTTGTAAGTTCAGGTGTTTGAACTGGTAAATCTGTAGCAGATCCACCACATAAAATACAGACATCAATGTCCTCTTTAAAGTCGAGTATATTATCTAAATGATAGACAGCTGTACCTGATGTTTGAACTGTACTGGGCTCTCTTCTTGTGAAGACGCCTGTAATAATCGCATCTTCTCTTGCTATCAGTGCTTTTTCAACACCGCGTCCTAAGTTACCATATCCTACGATTGCGACTTTAAGCATTCTCTACCACATCCTTGAGGGTGTAGCGACCATTTTCTTTAGTCACAATATAGCGTAATGCTTTGAAGGCTCCTGTCGCAAAGATTTTTTTGGAGAATGCTGCATGTTTAATTTCAACAATTTCATCTTCTCCTGCAAATATCACGGAATGTTCTCCAACTTGAGTTCCTTGACGTAAGCTATGAATTCCAACTTCAGATGATGCTTTAGTTCCCGATTGTCCTTCACGGCCATATACAGGATAGAGATCTTCTCTTGTTTCTTTTAATGATTCAAAGAGCATCTCTGCAGTTCCTGATGGGGCATCTTGTTTATATTTATGATGTTTTTCAATAATTTCTAAATCAAAATCATCTAAGATATGTGATAGGTTCTTTACAGCTTCTTGCATTGCATAAATTCCAAGACTGTAGTTTCCTGCTTGTACTATTGGAATCTCTTTACTGTATGCATCAATCTTTTCGTGTTGTGCTTCAGTAATGCCTGTTGAAGCAATCAAAAGTGGTTTCTTTTGCTCATATGCAAAATCAAGTACTTCATCTAAGAAACTTGCATGTGAGAAGTCCATGATGACATCAAAGTAACGATCCACATTTTCAAGTTTTCTATGAGTTTTGAAACTGCGTGCTTCCTTATCTTTTGATACACCCACTACAACTTCAATATCATGCGGTAAACTTTCAACTATGGTATTTCCCATAGCGCCATTATAACCAACTAATAAAATCTTAATCATTGTATGCTTCCTCCAGTTCTTTTCTGTATTTTTCTGACAATGTTGTTAAAGGTAAGCGTAATTTCCCGTTCGGAATTAAGTTCATATACTCCAGTGCATATTTCACTGGGATTGGATTGGGTTCTACAAATAGATTATCAATATAAGGCATGAGTAATGCTTGTTTCGCTTTTGATGCTTCTTTATTACCATCTAAATATTCTTTAACGATTTGATGTGTTTCAAGTGGATGTGTATTGGCTACAACTGAGATGACACCATGGCCACCTTTTTCTAAAACATCATAAATCATATCGTCATTTCCAGAATAGATATAAAAGTCAGGTAATGCTTTCGCAATTTTTTCTGTATATTCTAAATTACCAGTCGCATCTTTAATACCAACAATATTTTCAATCTTACTTAAACGAATCACAGTAGCAAGTTCAATCTCGACATTGGTACGTGATGGTACGGAGTAAAGAATGATGGGAACTTCTACCTTATTTGCGACATGTGCAAAGTGTTGGTAAAGACCTTCTTGTGTTGCCTTATTATAATATGGTGTCACAAGTAGCAATCCATCAGCACCCAGTTTTACAGCTTCAACACTGAGATATTCCATGTGCATGGTATCATTGCTTCCTGTACCTGCAATCACTGGGATACGTCCATCAATAACTTCCACTGCAAAGCCAATTACATCTAAATGTTCTTTGTTTGTGAGTGTTGAAGCTTCCCCTGTTGTTCCTGTAATGATAATTGCATCTGTTCTGTTTTCTACATGCCAATTAAGTAATTTTCTAAGTGTTTCATAATCCACAGTTAAATCATCATTAAATGGTGTAATGATTGCGACGCCTGATCCTTTATACATCTTTTCTTCCTCCTAGTTATTTATATTGAACGCTTCAATCATTTTTTCCATGACAAGCATTTTATTGTTTTGATCTATGATAAATGAAATACTAATTTCTGATGTGGATACTTGGTAAAATTCAATCCCATTCTCAAAGAAAATTTCATATGCACGTGCAGCAACACCTGGTTGTGTACGCATGGCATTTCCAATAATGGAAAGCTTTACAACATCACCTTTGGTGGTGAATGTTTCATTCTCTAATGTAGTTTCTAATCGAATTAAATCTTCACGGTTAATCGTAAATGAAATATCATGATTCATATTTTGTGAAATAACATCGACGTTAATACCACCACTGGCAAGTTCAGAGAACAGTTGCGCAGGATTCATTTTTAGGTTTTCTATATTTATTATAACAACATCTTCAACAACAGACACATTACTTAGCCTGGTTTCTTCTAACATTTTTGTTTTTCTCATAATTTTGGTTCCACTTTCTTCAATAAAACTGTGTCGTATTTCCATTGGCACATTATAATTTGATGCCAACTCAACACTTCTTGGTTCAATTACACTGGCTCCAAGACTGGCCATTTCCAATGTTTCTTCATATGTAAGTTCGTCCAGTTTTCTAGCATTTTTAAAGACTCTTGGATCAACACTATAAATTCCTTTAACATCTGTATTAATTTCAACACCACAATTTAAACTGACGGCTAAAGCAACAGCTGTTGTATCGCTACCACCACGCCCCAGTGTTGTAATGTCATTATCTTTATTAATACCTTGAAACCCTGCTACAACCACCACATCATTTTCTAAAAGTTGGGCTTCAATCTTTTCTTTTGGAATACTAGCAATTCTATTTTTTTGATGCGCTCCTGCAGTTTTAATCCCTGCTTGCCATCCTGTTAATGATATAGCTGACATACCTAAGCTGTGTAAGCTCATCACAAGAAGTGCAATTGATTGTTGTTCACCAGTGCTGAGCAACATATCCATTTCTCGATCACTTGGATCAGGATTTATTTCTTTCGCTTTACGGATGAGTTCATCAGTAAGTTTACCCATAGCACTCACTACCACAACAACCTGATATCCTGCAAGCTTCTTTTCTTTAACTCTTTGCGCAACTTGTTTCATTTTTTGAGGCGATGAAACAGAACTACCGCCAAATTTCATGACGATGCGTTTCATAGACTTTGGTCTCCTTGAATTAAATCATCAAGTGACTGTCTTTTTACAACCAGTCTGTGTGCTCCATCTTTTACAAATACAACAGCAGGTCTTTGCATTCTATTGTAGTTACTACTCATACTAAATGTATAGGCTCCAGTTGACATCATTAAGAGTAAGTCATCTGTTTTAACACCTTTTAAACGTGCATTGTTACTGAGTAAATCACCTGACTCACAAAGTTTTCCAGCAATCGTATAGTCTTTAACTTCTCCATCGTTATGGTTTGCGATTACTGCATCATACTTTGCATCATACAGTGCAACACGGGGGTTATCTGACATACCACCATCTACGAATACATATTCTTTACCAGATGGTGTAAGCTTTGTGGATCCTACTGTATAAAGTGTGCTTCCTGAGTTACTGACGATACTGCGTCCCGGTTCAATAATCACGCGTTCTAAGTTTAAATTATTTTCTTCTGACATTTGTGCAACATAAGCAATTAAGTTTTGTAAAAATTCTGGTAATGCGATGGGTTCATCTTCCTTAGTATAATAAACACCAAATCCACCACCAATATTGATATCTGTAAACTCAATGCCTGATGCTTTAAACTTTACGTAATGTTTAACAAGCGTTCTTACGTTTTCAAAGAAGGGTTCTGTTTGATGAATCTGTGATCCAATATGTGCATGAAGTCCTTTAAAATTAAGGTTTTCATCTTCGTAGATGCGTTTTATCAGTGCTTCTGATTCTTCCAATCCCACACCAAACTTTGAATCTAATTTAGATGTTTTTATAAAGTCATGTGTTTGAACATCGATTCCAGGATTTACACGTAAGTAAACATTCATCTTACTGTTTGTTTCACTTAATAATTTTGTAAGTTTTTCGTACTCTGCTTCATTATCTAAGATGATGTTGCCGCAGTTTAACTTTATCGCAAGGGTTAGCTCTTCAACTGTCTTATTATTTCCGTGGAAATAAACTGCAGACATATCAAACCCTGCTTTATAGACAGTATAAAGTTCTCCTTGAGATGCAACATCAATACTGAGTCCTTTTTCATTAATTAATTGTGCCATTGCGATGGTTAAAAAGGCTTTAGATGCATAGGATACATCTCCAATTATTTTGTCACTTGAGAAGTTAGTTTTAAACATCTCAATTGTATTGATTAAGTGTGTTTCATCATAAATATATAGGGGTGTTCCATAAGCTTCTTTTAGTGTTTGAACACTGACACCGCCTATTTCAATCATCCCGTCATTATTTTCTGACATTGTTCCATGATATTTCATTTTAGTTCTCCTTCTATATGCAAAAAAGCTATAGGCAAAAGGCCCATAGCTTCAAGAACTACCTTTTGCCCCGAGATATAAAGTGCTTCAAAATAAGAGTCGGGCAACCCTTATCAGACAGTGTTAGACTTTTTCAACCTAACCCCAGCATCATAAGATACTTCGGCAAGTGCACCTTTTATTTTGCAACCTGCGTCCCCTTTATATATCGTTTCTATTAACTTTTCTTAAACATACCACTAAAGGGTACGCTTGTCAATTTTTACTGTTTGTCAGCTTTTCTAAGCCCAATGACACGTCCAACTGGGACTGTAAACATTAAACCTTCATTTGGATTTTCTAAATTACCACTGACTGATACAATCGCATCAATTGCTACTTGTAATTTTTCCTCGTTCTCTACAATTGTAAAGAGTGTTTTATTATATGGATGTTCTCTATCAAAGAATGCTTTTAAGCTTCCAAAAAGTGGCACTTCATGTTGTTGGTTATGGACCAGTGCAGATCCCATACCTTGTGAGTCAAGAATGGTCGCACCACTAACTCCTGCGCTACTTAATGCACTCAAAATTTCGTCTAACAACTCTACTTTATTTAATACTAATACTAATGCTTGCATATTGCCTCCTATACATCCCCAAGTTCGCCAGCTTTACCTATAGCAACTTTAGCGAGAATGGGTCCTGATATTTCAAAGAATAATACTGAGAATAAGATAAGCGTTACGATGCCACTTGCGTGGTTTGGTAATTCATTTCTAACAATCATTGAAAGACCAATCGAGATACCCCCTTGTGGAAGTAGAGCCCAACCTAAATATTTGACAAGTTTTGGATCTGACTTGGTAACTTTTGCACCAAGTGATGTTCCAATAACTTTACCGGCCATACGACCAATAACATAAAGTATTCCCAAGACACCAATATTCGCAAGAATACCTAAGTCTAAACTTGCCCCTGCAAATGCAAAGAACAATACGTTGATGGGTGGAACCAAACTATTAAGGTTACTGAACGTTCTAGATGGTTGACGTCCTACGTTTACATAAGTTGCTCCCATTGCCATTGCAAGTAAGAGTGAACTGACGGGTAAGACTTTAGATAGTGCTGGTGCAATTAGAATTGCTAAGAATACAAAACTTGTAAGCTCTCCTTGTGATTTGATACGATTTGTAACACGCGCAATCACAAGTCCAATAAGAACACCAATTCCAAGTGATAATACAATCTCGACAAATGGAGCAGCAATCATTGCAAGTGTGCCACCGCTCACTTCTCCAAGTGAGAACTTAGCTGCAGCCATCGCTAAACCAAATACCATAATACCCAGAGCATCATCTAAGGCTGCAATCGGTAAGATTGCATCTGTCATAACACCCTTTGCTCTATATTGTTGAATAACCATCAAAGTTCCGGCTGGTGCTGTAGCTGCTGACATCGATGCAACAATTAGACTGAAGACAAAACTTTGTCCCGCTAAGAAATACATGATCCCAAAAACTAAGGCAACGACGCCTAATACTTCAAAAACAGTAATGATAAAGATGTCCTTACCTACTCTTTTCATAGTACTAATTAGAAACTCTCCACCAATGTTAAATGCAATGGCAGATAAACTGACTTCATTCACAAAATTTATAACTGGAATATCTGCTTCACCAATCACATTTAGAAAGGATGGGCCTAGGAATAAACCTCCGATAAGATATCCCGTAACATTCGGCAAATTAAAACGACGTGCCACACGCCCGCCAACAAGTCCAAACGCTACTAAAAACGCTAATTTAAAATATATGTTCAATACGTACTACCTCCTACTTCCTTAGTATATGAACTATATGCACCACTGTCAAATAAACAATAGGAAAGCCCCAGACTTATGTGCCTGGGGCTTGAATATGAATATTATGCGTAATATACAGTCTTATTAACTAACTTTGTCTTCGCCTGCGCTATTTGCGACAAATACGAATGGTAAGTAGATTAAGAATGCGACACCTAAGTTAATTGTTGCGATTAACGCTGCACCCCAGCTAAAGTTTGTAGCGAGTAATGCGTTCAGAATTGGAGGTGTTGTCCAAGGTACTGAGTTAACAATTGGTCCAGCAAATCCTGATAGTGATGCATAGTATGCGATCATTGCTAAGATTGGTTGGTTAAGTACAAATGGAATTAAGTAGATTGGGTTAAGAACAATCGGAACACCGAATAGTACTGGCTCATTAATCATGAATAGACCAGGTCCCATTGATAGTTTCGCAACTTCTTTTTCATCTTCTCGTTTTGAGAATAGAATGATTGCGAATACTAATGCTAGTGTCGCTCCTGAACCACCGTGGAATACGTATGCATCCCATGATCCACTTACCCAGTAAGCTAATGTGTTTTCTTCTAATGGACGTTTACCAACAGCGCGAATTCCGTTTTCGAATGCTTGAAGGTTATGTGTACCTAATGTTCCATAAACTGGACTCATGATAGGTGCAATTAAGTTTGCCCCGTGAAGACCGAAGAACCATAATACTGGAATTAATAGTGAGATAATCACGATTAAGATAGGTCCTTGTGAAATATTTGCGAATGGACGAGCAATGTAGTACTCAAACATCATGAAGATGGTAGGTGAGCCTGCAGCTTCTCCAAACATACTTTCTAATCCTGAGAATGATCCTTTAGAGATAATTAATTTTACCCATGAGAATACAAACATAACGATTAGTCCTGGAATAATACCTGAGAATCCACGAGCTACTGCAGGTGGCACTGTATCTGGCATTTTAATTGTCCAGTTTCTATTTACTATAGCAAAGTATAGTGCAGGTACTATTAAACCAACTAGGATAGCAACAAATACACCTTGTGCTCCTAAGTAGTGGCCGATCCAACCAGCGATTTGTTCGTTCTGACGTGAGAGTGCTCCCAAGATAATAAATGCACCCAACGCAATTGTACCTGTAATTAATGAGTCTTGTTTCTCATTTACACCACGTAGATAAGCAATAGTGAATGCTAATGCTGCACCTAAGATAGATAGTGTTCCTGAGTCAACAATTCCAAGAGCTGGTGAGATCCAGTTTCCTGAGAAAACATAAAAGCCTGATTCCCCAAGATTAAATTGTGAAGCGATCAAACCGCCTGGACTGAATACTACGTTGTTAAGCAGAAGCGCAATTGACCCCGCCATAACAAGTGGCATTAATGCCGCAAAGGCATCACGAATGGCAAGAAGATGACGCTGATTTCCGATTTTCGCTGCTACCGGTACGAGCTTATCTTCTAATAATTGAATTAGTTTTTCCATATAATCATCCCTATTCAATGGTTAGAAACTATTCTTGTTTTCAAAACTAAATTCTTTATAATGTTATGCATTACAAATGAAAAGGCTTTCTATA
>CAYPHX010000041.1:0-11641 GCA_964410635.1 uncultured Erysipelothrix sp.
AAAATAGTAGCGTATTTCCATATATAGAGCCTTTTACTTCAGCGTAGATTGTCTCATTTTAACCATAATTTTATGTTTTTTCACACATTTATTGTATAATAGTATCGGTGATAACATGATACAATATCCTAGTGGTAAGAAAAGAAAAAACAGTGCCGAAAATAAGTCGAATACTGCAAATCGTGGTATGCGATTGGAAGAGGACATTAACATTTCTAATACACACTACAACACGCATAATCTGGCCGTTGTGCATAAGAAGCCAACACCAGTACAAGTCGTTCATGTCGATTATCCTGCTCGTAATAGAGCAAAGATTACAGAAGCCTACTATAAACAAGCTTCTACAACCGACTATAATGGCGTGTTTAACGGCCATGCAATTGATTTTGAAGCAAAAGAAACTAAGAATAAAAGTTCCTTTCCTTTATCTTCACTCCATGACCATCAAATTGAGCATTTAAAGGCTGTAATCAATCATGATGCAATTGCGTTTCTAATCATACGCTTTGCAGTGCACGATGAAACATACCTTGTCTACGCTCAGGATATTATCACATACATTGAATCTAACACAAGAAAATCCATTCCTTTAGTTTGGATTAAAGAGATGGGTCACTTGATTGAATATCAATACAGAATCCCTTGTGATTATTTAAGTGTCATTAAAAAACACTTGAAAAGGAGAAACTATGAAAAAGAAAAAAAATCTTCTCGATAACAACTTAGAAGACACCAAACAGTTTGATGCTGTTACAAAAAAGTCTATAATTTTTGATACAAATGAGTATTCAGATGAATTCAAGACAACAGAAAAGGAAGAAACTATGAAAAAGAAAAAAGTGAAAAAGCCCAAGAAGGTTAATCCCAATCGGAAAAAAGCTTCTAAACTGACCACATTCTTTGCGGTTATCTTAGGAACAATATCGACAGGATTTATCATTGGCTTGGTTGTTCTGGCTGTTATGGTTTCATCAGTCATCGTCACAACACCAAAAATAGATGCCAGCACGTTTGACAAAAGTAATTCAACCGTTGTTTTAGACTCAGAAGATAACGTTATCTATAACCTGGGTGAAAAACTCATTGAAAATGTTGAGTATAATGAAATCTCACAATCTCTAATTGATGCATTTGTATCAATTGAAGACTCCAGATTTTTCAAACACAATGGATTTGATTTACCTCGTTTTGCGAATGCAATGATTGGAAACCTTATCAGTAGTCTAACTTCCCTATCATTAAGCTTTGATGCAGGTGGGGCTTCTACTATTGATATGCAACTTGTAAGAAACGCAGTCTTCACGAAAGAAAACGTTACAACAGGTGAAGTTGAACTGCCCGATGCCAGTGGTTTGGGTGGAATCAAAAGAAAGATCAGTGAAATCTATCTTGCAAACCAAATTAACTCAAATAAAATACTCGATAAAAAAGTAATCATTCAAAAATATGTTAACTCAATCAACTACGGTGCCAGCGGTAATACACTGGGTGTACAAAAAGCAGCAAAATACTACTTTAATAAAGACACATCCGATTTAACTTTGATTGAATCAGCATTCTTAGCAGGGGTCGTTAATGCACCCAATGCTTATACACCTTATAACAGTATTCGCTTAGCAACCGAAAGAACCCATATCGTATTGAACCTTATGAATTTCCATGGTTATATAACACAAGATGAATTAGACTTAGCACTCAGTGTTCCACTAGAAAACATATTCGTAGAACAGTTAATGAGTGGATCTGACGCTCTACCAAATCAAGCGTATATCGATATCGTACTTGATGAGGTTGAAGAACTAACAGGATTAAACCCAGCTGTTAACTCTATGATTATCAAAACAGCAATGAATCCTAAGCTACAAAAAGAATACGACAGAGCACAAAACAGAGAAATAGATTATTTAAACATCCAATCAAGATACGATACAGAAATGCAACTTGCTGCAACTGTCATTGACAATGCAACAGGTGAAATTATCGCAAGCTTTGGTGGATATGACTATTATGGTCAAAGAATCCTAAACCGCTCATACCACGGTCTTTACCAACCAGGTTCAACAGTAAAACCAATTATCTCTTATGCACCAGCATTTGAATACTTAGGTTACTCAACAAGCCATGTCGTACTTGATGAACCTTATAAATGGTCAGGAACAGACATTCCACTTCAAAACTGGAACAGACGTTACCATGGACAAGTGGGTATTATAGAAGCGGTAGCACAATCTTATAACATCCCTGCTGTTAAAACATTTGATGCAGTTGAAGACCATATTGGTATTTCACGCTATACAGACTATGCAGAAGCCATCGGATTTACACGTTATGCTGAGAAACTTGATAGTTACTATGAAGCTACAGGTGATAGCCGTAAAGGACGCGATGCATTTACCAGTCAATTTGCGATTGGTGGAAATGAATTCTATACAAACACCACAGAACTTGCTGGTGCTACAGCCGCCATTATGAATGGTGGAGATTATATTAAACCTCATACAATTAGAGAAGTTGAATTATTAGATACAGGTGAAGTGATTAAATCACCACATAAGAAAACACCGCTACTATCAGAAGGCGCAGCTTATTTAACAGCACACCTTATGAGAAACGTTATTGATACAAACAGACACGGTGATGTTGAACGCTACGTTGCTAGAAGTTACCCAGTTTATGCAAAAACCGGAACATCAAACTACTCAGCAAGAGATGCACAATTATTCAATGTACCCAGTGGTTCTGGTAAAGACAGACTCCTACTTACTGCAACAGATCGTTTCAGTATTGCAAGTTGGTCCGGATTTGATCCAGACTATGTTTCCAAAAAAGATGGAAAAGCATATCACTCAGGAGCACTCAAATCATTCCAAATTCAAGCACGTATTAACTCCTTTACTCTAGATGAACTGGCTTCACAATATGGACCAGGGGTTGCTATTAAACAACCATCTTCCGTTAAGAAGATAGAACATATTATTGGAACATTCCCTTATCAAGCACCAATTGAAGGCATGAATCCAGATTTAATCACATCAGGATTAGTTAAAGCAGAGTTCGCATCACTGGCCCCAGCAACACCACCAGAATTGGATGAGTTCCAAGGCGCAGATGCAAAACTAACACAAGAAAATGATATCGCATATATTGATGTAACATATAATGGATATCCAGATCCAACCAAGTTAATTAAAGCACCAGTTGAACTTGAGACCGGTGGAAAACGACTTTACGATCCATCATGGATATTTGGACCTGTACGCTATACAACTGAAGTCTTTGTTGATGATAAACTTGTCGAAACAATCAAAACAGAAGAACCATTACAAAATATTCGCATTCATACCGCTGATGGTAGCAAGTTGCGTGTATGTACCTTCTATAGTTTTGAATTAAGAGATGACATCACAACTAAAAAAACATGCCAAGAATTCAAACTTGAAGAATCCTTAGTTGAAATACCAAGATTTTCCGGCCAAAAACTACCATTCCTACAAGATTTTGCACAAAAACATGGATCAACGGTTAATACCAGTTTTACAAAAACATCCAATAGACCAAAAGACTTCTTAGCAATTGATAAAGTAAATGGCTTACCTGATGGAAAGAAAGTTAAACCATCAGAGTTAAGTGGTAAGACTTGGGATGCTGATCTCTTCGATGTTCTGATAACAAATTTAAACTCTATCTCACCCAATGAACTTCAAGAGACACTATCTCAGTATATAAATATTTCAATCTCTGGATCTGGATCCAAAATTACTGGATTTGAAAGTAACGGAGAAACAATACCATCACTTCGCGTCAGTGATTTCTACAATACTGACAGAAGAGTTGTCATACTTACAGATTAATTTAAAGTAACAAAAATAAAAAGGACCGAGTCTCATCTTGGTCCTTTTTATAAATCATTAAATAATATCTTCAATAAACAGTGTTAACATCTCTTGGTATGTCACACCTTCTTTTTCAATCAACATCGGATAAAGTGATTTCTCAGTAAATCCAGGCAATGTATTAATTTCATTGAAGTAAATTTCTTCATCAGGTGTAATAAAGAAGTCAATACGAGATAAGTGTGCACAATCCAGTAGTTCAAAGATAAAGTCTGATTCTTTAACCACTCTATCAAGCACTTCTTGTGCGTATGGTAAGTCAAATAAGTTTTCTTGAACATCGGATAGATACTTCTCTTCAAAGTCTGCTATGACGTTAAAACGTGTTGCTTGGACTGGTTTAGAAACTATCTTCGTTGTTTTTGTCTTTAAAACAGCAACGGATAGCTCATGACCCGGAACATAATCTTCAATTAGAATTCTTGAATCAAACTCAGATGCAAAATCAACAGCCTTAATTAAGTCTTCTTTATTGTCAGCATATGAAATACCATAAGATGATCCTTCCCTTGACGGTTTAACAACAACTGGATAAGTAATCTTATCGAAATCAATATTTTCAACACTGTGAACCAATTGGTATCCAATCATTTGAATCCCTTCTCGCTCACACACTTGATGGGTAAAGGCTTTATCCATGCACAGTGCAGATGATGTGAGTTGTGATCCCACAAAAGGTATATTTGCCAATTCAAGTAAACCTTGAATACTACCACCTTCACCTACAGGACCATGAAGCATTAGAAATGCACCATCAATCTCCACTCTTTCTTGCGTTTGTTCACTATAGAGTCCTTTTTGATCTGCAGAAAACTTAAAGTAGAATGATTCTTCCACAGGAAAGCTTTCAGTTTCGAAGTTTTCAATAGTATAATCACCACTAACCCAAACACCGTCTTTTTGAATATAGATTGGTTTTAAGTTGTATTTGTCTTTAGGAAAGTTTTTAAATACTGATCCTGCAGACATAATGGAAATGCCATGTTCGCTGTCTGTTGAACCAAATAATAGTGCAATTGTCTTCATTTTAATCCTCTTTCATTAAGTCTTCTAACTGATAATAGCGAGACCCCTTAAACATAATAAAGTTTTCTTCATTGAAAACAGACTGTAAAGCTTCTTTTAATTGTGCTTTATCTTTATAAAACTTAATACGTTCATCATTAAATTTCGCTTTCGCTTTTTCAAACTCTTCACCCATTAAATAGATCGCACTTATATCTTTTTCTAATGCACGCTCTAAAGCTTCTTCATGATGGGCTTCTGTTCCCTTACCCAATTGATACATATCAGCAAGGACGGCAACTTTATTTAAATTAGTATCATAGCTTCCCAATAAATCGAGTATCGCAAGTAAACTTTGCGGACTTGATTTATAAGCATCAAATAAAATTGTTGCGTTTCTATATGGATAAATCTCTGTTCTCATTGATGTAAGATTGACTGATTTAAGTCCCTTAGCAATAACTTCATCACGAATACCAATTTTCTTAAGAAGTAAAATGACACCTGCAGCATTGGATGCTTGGTGTTCACCCAATAAGTTTGTAGCAAATGCTTGTCCTTCAAGTTTAAATTCAGTTAAATCATTTTTTAACTGCACATCACTAATGATGTAGTCATTATCTGAATTGAATCCAAATGATTTCTCATTTGTAGCAAGATTGCGATAGACTTCAAAATCACCTTGATAGAAACAACGTGACTTATCTTCAATCGCATTAAAGATTGAAAACTTCTCCTTACCCAGCACTGCATAGTCATCTTCAAAGTTATCCATGTGTGCTTGATCTAAGTTGGTAATGATCGCTGCTGTAGGTGATATGACTTTTGTCATTTCAACAAGTTCACCTGGTGCATCAAGACCCATTTCAAAGATACCGTAACGTGTATGTTCATCACATCTGAATAGTGTTAAACATGATCCAATCACTGTATTTTGGTTTTCATAAGTTGCGACTGTATTATCTACTAAAGAGAGAGTGGACGATAGGATATCTTTTGTGGATGTTTTTCCGTTACTACCTGTAATCGCAATTACTTCCATGTCCATTTGATTTCTATAGTATTTAGCAAAGTCAAAAAGTGCTTGGAGTGTATCTTCTACGATAATTTGTGATACATCCACATCCAGCTTACGATTTACAATCAAAGCTTTTGCGCCTTTATCAATCGCTTGTTGGGCAAAGGTATGACCATCAACACGTTCACCTACTAAACAGACAAAGATGTCCCCTTCCTTAACAAAGGAAGTATCGACATTGAGTCCTTTTACCATTGCATCGCCAATGACCTCAGCGCCCAGTACTTCACCTATATATTTTGTACTTAATACTTTCATAGTTTATGTTTCTCCTTGAGTTGATTTAATAGTACATACGCATCTTCATGATTGTGTGCTGTACTAATATATCTTCCAAATAAAAGAAGTAAGTAGTGTGCTTGTGCCCAGTCTTCTTCTTTAAAAACTTTCATGAGTTTATTTTCAATTGCGACAACTGAATCTTTCTCATTTGCAAAACCCAATCGTTTCGCAACACGTGCTACATGGGTATCAACCGCAATTGCAGGTATATTGAAGGCAACTGCAAGCATGACATTTGCAGTCTTTCTACCCACACCTGGCAGTCGCATTAAATCCTTACGTGTTTGGGGTACTTTGCCATCGTATGCTTCTTCAAGCATCTGTGCTGTATCAATGATAAAGCGGGCCTTATTTTTATATAGACCTAAGGTTCTTAAAATTGCTTCTACATCTTTAACATCAGCTTGTGCCATTGTTTTTGGATCAGGATACTTTTCAAATAGTGCCGGTGTAATTTTATTGACGGAGGCATCTGTCGCTTGTGCAGAAAGTATCACCGCAATCAAAAGTTCGAAATCATTTGTATGATCCAGTTCATTGCCTTGATTTGTAAATTCGTGGTTGAGTATGTTTAGTATCATGTCTGGTGTCATACTAAACCCTTCTCCTTACGATTATTCATCAAGATAGAGTTAATATAAGGAAAGGCTACTTTACCGTAGACTATCGCTGTTCTTAATGCAGATACGATTTCATCTTGTGAGTACATACCCAGCCATGAGTTTAACTTTTCAAGTTCGACTTGAGACAGTGGTCTAGCAAGCTCATTTTCAAATACGGTGAAGATATCTTCATTAACATACTCATAACTGATACCATCTTTAAATAGTTTATCAATTGAAAAGATAAAACCATTTGCGGTTGGTGTTACTTCTAAGACACTATGGATTGTGAGCTGTTGTATCACATCATCAATTGTTTTGGGATTAAATCCTGTACGCTTGATAAGCTCCATGGGTGTTATTGGTAAATTATGGGTGTTCATATAATCAATTAATAAAAGTACTACTACTTGATGTGAAGTCAAATTCAACATACCAAGATTTTCTAATATCCAATCGCGTCGATTGACATAAGGTTTATTCCACCACATTTGATCATCCTCCAAATTCAAATACTACTTCCAGTGTTTCTAAATCAAGAAACACGATATGATTTTTTCTTTCTAAGTTAAATACGATTTTCTCATCATAAACACCATAACTAACATCCTTCTTTTTAAATCCAAGATTTTGTGCTTTCTCATAAGCATTTGTAAGTGGGATATATTGATGAGACCCACTTTCTTTATAATCTTGATCAAAGTAGTATAAGTTTTCTTTATCCTTGAGTATATAGTATGTATTCTTTAAGCTGAATCGATTTAAATATTCTGTGTTTTCTAAGTCTTCTTTTAATACGAAAGTCTCTACAAAAAGCTTGTCTTCATGTTCCATCGCTCTTAAAGGCCCTGCAATAAATACTGCATGAAAAAGAAGACTCAAGAATAATACTATTCCCAGCAAGAGTAAATCAATTCCAATTGTTTTTACTTTCTTTTTCATAACTTCTCCCATTAAACGATACTACCAACATTCTTAATGAGAATATCTGTTGATCCATCATCATTCTTTATAATTTCTAACATGTCATCCAATTGTAATGAGTCCAGTGGCAACACAAGATCAATTCCTGTTTCAGTTTTGAGTCGGTGTTTTTTTCTGGCACTGAGCTTACTGACTTCATCTGATGGAATTAAAGGACTCATCTTTGATTCATCCATTGTCTCTTTGATAAAGAGTTCTTCTTCCTCATCTAAATTTTCAAATACTGTTTCTAAGATTCTTTTCGGTTCTACTTCTTCAAATAACTCACTGTTATCTAGAATGAGTTGTTTAGAACGGATCGCATTTTGTGTGATATCTTCTTCTCTTTTTTCAGAAACATAATCAACCATGGCATCCAGTATTTCTAAGTTCTTTTTCGTATTGGGAATGGTTTCAAATTCTAGCATTTCTTCAAGTAAGTCTTGTGTATCTAATGTGTGTCTTACTTTTAGATCATGACTTACAATATCAAGGACAAATGCTGTTTTAACACTTGCAAGTGAATCATTCATAATACTTGAGTTGTATTCTATATTATTTTCATCCATTTCAGCAGTTCTTAAAAATCCTGGTTTACTGCTGACTTCAAACATAGCAAAGTGTGTTGTATCTGTATCCATGACCAGCGCAAAGATTAAATTGAGTGCTGTATGTTTTGTATTGGCAACATAATGGTCAAACCATTCTTTTGCGAGTTTTGTGGTGTGTTCCATAAATTTGAACTCACCTTCGTCATCTTGTCTAAATATACTGTCCTCACTCAAGATACCTTCATATGAGGCGGTACTTCTTAAGATGCCTTTTGTAAACTTTAAAATTAAACTATCCAGTTCAACATTTTGATTTAAATTAATTTGTCTTTTACTCAGTACGACCGTATCTAAATTATTGTCGACTGAATGGACAACGACTTTTACTACTTGCATCGTATCATTCCTATCTGTTCATGCTCTATTATAATACCATAATTCATGTGTTATTAGAATGAAAAACGCGATTATCATCAATCGCGTTTCCATTATTAATTATTTTTTAATTAAACTTTCTTCCCATACTGGGTTGGGTTCAATCTCTAGTAAATCCGCTACTGTAGCAGCAACGTTTGCAAGACCGAAGTGTCCATCTTGTTTCAGTTCAACATCTTTACCATAAACAATGAATGGTACTGGGTTGAGTGAGTGTGATGTTTTAATTTGACCTTTCTTGTCATACATTTCATCAGCATTACCATGATCTGCAAGAACAAGTAAGATTGCGTTATTACGATCAATTGCTGGTAGCAATCTGTTCAGTGCTAAGTCAACTGACTCAACTGAAGTAACAACTGATTGGATTAAGCCTGTATGGCCAACCATGTCTCCGTTTGGATAGTTGATACGAATGAAGTCGTATTCTTTTGAATCCAATGCTTCAATTACTTTATCAGTAATTTGAGCTGACTTCATCCAAGGACGTTGATCAAATGTGACGTTGTCACCTTTAACTTCTACCCATGTTTCAAGTTCTGGATTGAATTTTTCTGAACGGTTACCATTCCAGAAGTATGTTACGTGACCGTATTTTTGTGTTTCTGAAATAGCATATGTATTTAAGTGATTTTCTAATAGTGTTTCTGTAAGTGTATTTGAAATATGTGGTGGGACAACTAAGTAGTGTTCTGGGATTTTTAAGTCTCCATCATACTGTAGCATTCCTGCATATTTAACATTTGGCACATGACCTCTATCAAAGTAATCAAAGTCGTCACCAGCTGTAAATGCTTTTGTGATTTCTAAGGCTCTATCACCTCTAAAGTTAAAGAAGATTACTGAGTCATTGTCTAAAATTGGTGCAACTGCTTTACCATCTTTTGCGACTACCCATGCTGGTAAGTACTGATCTGATAGACCTTCCTCTTCTGCACGGTATGTTTCAATAGCCTCAGTAGCTGAAGCAAATTGTCTTGCACTACCTTTAACGTGTGTATTCCATCCAAGCTCAACCATTGGCCAATCTGCATCGTAACGGTCCATTGTTACTAGCATTCTACCACCACCTGATGCGATGAATGAATCGAATGAGTCATCATTTAACTCAGCCATTAAATCTTCAACCATATTGATATAACGGAGTGCTGATTGTTGTTCAACATCACGTCCATCACTTAGTGCATGAAGCGCAACACGTTTAACACCACTTGCTTTAGCTTCTTTAAGCATTGCTAATACGTGGTTTACATGTGAGTGAACATTTCCATCTGATAATAAACCAATTAAATGAAGTGTATGTGCATCTAAATCTTCTGTTAACCATTTCCAAGTTTCAGAAGTAAATAGTGATCCATCATCGATTGATTCACTTACAAGTTTTGCCCCTTGTGAGTAAACTTGACCTGCACCAAGTGCATTATGTCCAACCTCTGAGTTACCCATATCATCATCTGCTGGTAGACCAACAGCTGTACCGTGTGCTTTTAATTGAATATTTGGATATTTTTCCATTAACATGTCAAGCGTTGGCGTATGTGCAAGTGTAACTGCATTACCTTCTGATGCTTCAGCGATTCCAACACCATCCATTACTACTAATACTACTGGATTTTTTTTCATAATTTCCTCCTAATTAATACTTATATTCTACCACTAATATTTATGATTGTGTAATAAACATCAAATGAAAGTGGTATCATCAAAAGAAAAACTTAGCTCAATAGAACTAAGTTAATTTATTTAATCATTTCTTTTTAATATTTTATTAATTCGCTTATTGGTATTACGCCAATAAACAACAAAGATACCTAAAGTTACTGCCAATAAAGAACCTAAAGCAATCGCTAAATACATCATATTTTGATTACTATCATCAAAATTCACAAAAGCACTCACAATACGTCCTTCACCAATATAAACTTGTTCAACATCGTTATAATCAACCGCAACAGCTTCATCACTTGCTGCAGGCACTTTTAATTCATGAGTAATAATCCCTGTTTCATCAAACTTCCAATGCGATACAGAATTGTTAAATTCCGTACTTGCATCTAAATTTGTAATAAACTCAGGTAAATCAATTGCGGACTTCTCATACTTATTACGACGAATCGTACCCGGTTCTTCAAGTTCAACATCCACTATAAAGTGTGGTTTATTCCCTTCATCAGAGAATAAGATAAACTCTTTAGCTAACTGAGCTTGATCATCGACAAAGAAGAAATGTGCAATCCCCTTTGAATCATAAGTTAAAACAAACTTTAATCCTTCATACTGATAATAATAAGCATCCTTATTCTTTTCTGAATCAACTAAATGCTTCTTAATACCAAGAGCATCTAACTTCTCATCAATTAAAGTATCGACTAAGAGGTTATACTTCTCATCACCCACATCATATGTAAGTTCACTTTCCTTATAACGATTCACAGAAATATTATATTCCTGAGTAATCTCACCCTTTGTTGCAACAGCCTTAATCTCAACCTTATCATGGCCTTCATCAAGCTTAAACATCTTCTCATACTCTAAAGTAACATCTTCACCAGCAGGCTTTAAATCAAGTTTAAACGCCTCAATATTTCTAGGTAAAGTCACACTATATTTAAAAGTATCATTCTCAGTTTTAACTGATAAAACTTGTTCGCCCTTAAGTCTTTCAGACTCAGAAAAGAAATCAATAGACTCTACAAGAGGAATCTTTTTCTCAGCTTCAAGCTTCGCCTTAGCTTCAGCTTCTTCACGCGCTTTCTGTTCTGCTTCTGTTTCCTTGGGTGCTAAAGGTTTATAGGACCCAGTACTACCATTACCGGTTGTACCTCCACC
>CAYPHX010000042.1:0-5803 GCA_964410635.1 uncultured Erysipelothrix sp.
AGTAATGGAAATAATATCAGTTATATATATGCCATCTATATTCTTCTCTATTCAGGTGGTGCAGCTTATTTGGCATTTGGTGTACCTAAAAAAGATAATTTTATTTTTAACAGCGCAAACTTAATTGCAGTAATATTATTAGCGAAGAAATTAAAAGGGGAAGGTAAGGCTGTATCGATAGTACTGTGTGACTTGAGTGTTCAAAGAAACCAAGGGATACAGTATGCTATGAAGTATATCAAATCAAGAAAACTGAGTGCAGTTAATTTAATTTCAGTAGGACAAGATGAGCTTGTAGTCCGTAAAAATGAGACAAATGATCATGTGTTGGACGTAGGTTGTGGAATTTACGAAAAAGAGACTCTAGTGATGAAGGGTATCCTAAAATCAGATACATCCATCAACGTAGAGACTCTTGAAGTTCACATCAACCAAATCTTAAGCCAATTATGAAATGACACTCTCAAAAATTTCGCAAATCATGACAAGTTCAGATGGCGGAACAGTAATACCAAACTGATTATTAATAATTTGGAAATTTTCCTCGACAACTTTGTAGATGTTGGGGAATTTTTTTATGAAGTTGTTCGCATTCTTGTAGCTTAATGCTTCATTTCGTATTACCCGTTCAATCATAAATGAAGAATGGTGAATAAAGCGAATGGATAAAGAATCAGAATACTCGAAATCCAATGAGTTATATAAATTCATTAATACAGAAGCTAAAAGAGCGGTAGATTTTTGAAAGTCTAAAAATACTAAAGATTCAGATAACAGTTTAATTGAAACATCATGAATGAAATTGCTTGAAAGACCGCTTTCTTCGATTCCGTGAAGCATATGAGATGGTCTGAATTGTAATGTAGTATTAAGTGAGTGGAAGTCATTAATATTCGTATCAGAGTTTTCTGCTAACGTACAAGCTTTAATTAAAGCATCTAACGATAAAGTTGATATAACTGTAACTTCATGATTAGACTCTTCGAAAATCTCTTTCATTAGAGCGGATATTGACGATATATCTGTCATAATGACGACACCTCGTCCTTGATCCAATAAGCTAACTTCTTTTCTTAAACTAGTTAGGAAAAGATTTACATGATCTTTGAGTACTTGAGAACGGTAGGTTAAGGTTTGTATGTCTACAGTGATATTAAGAGATTTAATATAAGACTTATAGCTATTTGCGATATCCAAGCTATGGCTAATGAGCAATATTGGAATATCTCCAGATGCAGAATGAAATCTCGCATGTGTCAAGTATGATTGTAAATAATTTAATTCAATTAGAGGCAGTGTTATATCAAAATCCAGTTCTATCTTACTTGCGATTTTTTGTGACAATGCCATTATTTCAGGTCTTTGGTAATCGTAGTCATTATAGTAGGCCTGCTTGTATGTGCCGCGACTAAGCTCTTGTATTATGTTATCAAAATGCATGAGTAATTGATATAGAACTCTATCAGGGTAGCTGATATCACCTTGTAGTAATGGATACACGGTGTTATATATATCTTTAACGTTTAAGGTTCTAATTGTATTTAGCTCAGTTTTAAGTGACAGTTCTATGTCGTTTTTGACATAGTTAGATAAAGGTAATAAGGAAAGTGTCCCGTCAATTAGATTGTGATTGTAATCGAGAACAGCATTCCTTAAAGCAAAGAGTTCTTTGGAATCTACATTTGGTATAAAGTAAAAATCACTTTGATTAATAAAATTAAAAATGTCTTCTAAGGCATGTAATCTATTAGTTACATTCTGAATGTTGTTAAGTAGGTTATCAGATAAATCATCAAACTCCATATCTAAGACTGATGTATCTAGAGTATTGTCATGTATCATAGAGTGGGAAACAGCATATCGTACCTCATTCTCAATATCTTTTAAATTATGGGTGTAATTTGACATTGCAAAACAAGAGAATATATTTTTGTTGACGTAAATAGGTCTTTTTATATCATCTGATTCCTTCTGTAGGAAAGTTAGTATGAACTCTACTTTTTCTTTCATAGTTCTATCATCTACTGGAGGGATTTTTAATGAATTTGTTATATAAGGAACAAGCAACTCCGATTGAACATCATTGTTGAGATCATCTTCAAGAAAGATAAATTGTTTCGGAGATTGATTAGGGTCTGATTGGATCATCCTTAAATGACTCAAAAGATAAGTTAAAAGTTTTGGTTCCAGTCGATAAGTTTGCTTAAGAACGATTAAGACTGTTTGAGAAGAGGGATTAGTTTTGGAAATGATTTCTAATAGGCGACCAATTTCCTCAAATGAGTTTGAGAACTCTAGAACGCTCATCTCAATCAACTTTGAATGATAGCGTCCTATGCTATGCCCCTTGTCATGGATATGATTTACTATTGCACTTTTACCAGTTGAGGGCATCCCATTTACTACAATATTATATAAATGATTTGGGTAGGATATTAACGTTTCAACTATGTAAGCTTGATCATGGAGAGACTCATTTTCATTAAAGCCAATTAATGAGTTCTTAGCTTTGCCAGATAAGTCAATATTGCTTGTTTCTATTCTATCGCTAATAGAGTTGAGAAAGCTTGCCTTATCATTGATTATTGATGAGATATATTTGTTTGATGATTGTTCTACGATGACATTTCTTGCTAGAAAAAGTGTCGGTCTTCCCTGAACCTTTATTAAATAATTTTCTCGGTGCAGTTTATTGAGGATTCTTGAGACATTTGATCGATCAATTGCCAAATCAAGACTTAGGTTCAGAGCATCAGTGGATAAATTCTCAAAGTTCAAATCTTTCAAGAATATTCTGGTCAATTCAATAGTTTTATTATACAAATCTTCTTCTCTTGGTGTGAAATCCATTTAATACGCTCCTTTTATGTGTTAATTAAACTCATGTATTAACTATAATATAGCACAATACACACATTAAATGTACATAATGTGTCATAAAAGTGGAAACAATGAAAATAGAGTGTAGTTTTAAGTGCTTTCACCATAGATTTTGAATAAAAACCCCGAATAAGACCGTTAATTCACATGAATACTAGAGAAAGTCATAGCGCACACTAATGATTGTGTGTTGTATGTTCTGGTTTTGACAGAGGAATTTACATATAATACACTGTTGTTGTAGAGAGGTGAAAGAGCTTACTCTAAGAAAGGAAGTATTATTTTGAAATCAAAAGTATACAGTCTTATTGAACCATATACATTGGTTGATATTGAGAAAGAGAGAGAATTGCAAGAAGATTGGGTTGCAGTAAAACCTATGTTAGGGAGTATATGTCATGCCGATCTTAGATATTTCACAGGTAATAGGAGACCTGAAGCATTAAAAGCGAAATTACCGATGGCACTTATTCATGAAGGAATTGGAGTAGTTGTTGATGGTAATAACACTAAATTAAGTAAAGGTGACTATGTTGTGGTAGTCCCAAATATTCCAGCTCGATTAATTGACTTAGACGGAGGAAAGGATGAAAACGATCAATATTCCTCAAAAGGAAGATTTATGGGAAGTGGTTATGATGGTTTGGCACAAAGCCTTATTGTTCATCCAGAGGAATGTTTAGTGAAAATACCTGAAGGTCTAAGCTTTGAGCTTGCAACTTTATCCGAGGTTAGTTCAGTAGGAGTTGCTGCCATTCGTGGTGTTGAAGAATACTTAAATAAAGAAAATATTAAGGTTGCATTATTTGGTGATGGACCTGTAGGTTTCGTTGCTTCTGCATTCATAAAATATCATTTTGGACTAAGAGAAGATCAGTTCACCGTGTTTGGAGCGGATGATCAAAAACTCAAGCATTTTGATTTTACTAAAACCGAGAATGTTTTAAGTTATGATTTTGATAATCCAAAAGATAAATACGATGTTATCATAGAATGTACTGGAGGAAAATTTAGTGAAGGAGCTATAAATCAGTCAATAAAAATAGCAAACTCATTGGGACATATTGTATTAATGGGAGTTACTGAAGGATTAGTACCTATAAACACTAGAGATATACTTGAAAAGGGATTAACTATTTACGGTAGCAGTCGTTCTGTAACAAAAGATTTTAAAGACTTTGTAACAACACTTTCTAAGAGTAACGAATATCAAAAAGTATTAAGTAGGTTGCTGAATGAAGACAATTTCACAGTATCCAGTCCTGAAGACTTTTACGAAATCATGAATTACACAGCAAAAAACCCAGGTTGGAAACGAACAATTATGGCATTTGATTGGGGAGACAAATAATGGTAGGTATTTTAATAGCGACGCACGGTAAGATGGCGAGCGGAATGGTAAATAGTGTAGATCTAATTATGGGGTCACAAGAGAATGTAGGTATATTAGAGTTATTTCATGACACTGATATTGAGAGTTTCGGAAACGATATCGTAAAGAAAGTTCACGAATTAGACCAGGGTCAAGGAGTACTTATATTAGTAGATTTATTTTCTGCAAGTCCATATAATCAGGCAGTTCTAAATAAGGTAAATATGAAAGATTCTAAACATAGAATCGTAACAGGTATTAACCTTCCAATGTTAATAGAGGTGTTAGGTATGAGACTTGGTGTTGAATCTGTAGAGGAATTATGGGAAACCGCTATAAATGCCGGTAAAGATGGCGTTAAAGAATTCGAAACAGAATTCGCTTTATATAGCAGATAGGAGCAATTATGTATAATATAAAATTAGCTAGAGTAGATGATAGATTAATTCATGGACAGGTTATGACTGCTTGGTTGCAGTATACCGGAGCTCGTAGAATTGTAATTATTGATGATGGAACAGCGGCAGATGAGTTCACAAAGACAATAATTTCAATGGCTGTACCAAATACAATTGATTTAGAGATATTAAGTATTAATGGGGCTGTTTCATATCTTAAAGAAGCGGATGCAACAGCAACTATCTTATTGGCTAAATCACCTGATACTTTCTTAAAACTTGTAGAAAGTGGTATTAATTTAAAGGAGGTAATAGTTGGAGGAATGGGCGCCAATAAAGATCGTTCCAGACTTCACAAAAACATTGCGGCTTCTGATGAAGAACGTAAGACACTGAAAGAACTTATAGATAGAAATATTTCAGTTAAAATTCAGGTTATTCCTGACCAAGGTAGTGTCGCAATAGAAACACTACTCTAATATGAAAAAGGAGAAAGAAAATGGAAATTAATTTTATTCAAGCTATATTAATTGGCTTCGTATACTATTTAGGGATTAATGGTACTCCATGGTTAACCTTACTTGGTACACATGGTTGGATGCGTCCAATGGTAAACGGTTTTGTAGTAGGACTTATATTAGGAGATCCTGTACAAGGTACGATTATTGGTACTGCAATTAACTTACCATATTTAGCATTTATTTCAGCAGGTGGAACTGTCGCAATGGACCCTGCATTAGCCGGTACATTAGGTACTGCATTTGCATTGGCTGCTGGAGTTGATCCTGCAGTTGCAGTAACACTAGCTGTTCCTATTGGACTATTAGGAACTATTGTGTGGATGCTTCATATGACAGTGGATATTACATTCGTTCATATGGCTGATAAAGCAGCGGAGGAAGGGAATGTTGATAAGATTTCATTCTTACACATTGTCCCACCTCAATTATTCTTAATTCTTATTAGTGTGGTCCCAGTAGCCCTAGCAGCATACTTTGGAGCAGACTATGTTAAAGCACTAGTTGACTTACTTGCAGGAAAACCACTAGAAGTACTAACATTAGTTGGTGGAATTTTACCAGCACTTGGTATTGCAATGAACCTAAGATCAATGAATGCACCTGGAACACTTGTGTTCTTCCTATTTGGATTC
>CAYPHX010000042.1:5815-11263 GCA_964410635.1 uncultured Erysipelothrix sp.
GGCTTACCAATATTAGCTGTTTCATTGTTTGCAGCAGTATTCGCATATATTGTAATGACACTTACTTACAAGGAAGGGGTATAATTCATGAGTAAAGAAAAAATTAATGTCCCGGAAAAAAGGCTAACAAAAAAGGATGTATCCAAAGCGTTTTGGCGTTGGACATTCCACTCACACTCAAACTATAACTATGAACGTCTCGAAGCAACTGGTGTAGTACATGCTTTTGCTCCGATCCTTAAAAAATTATATGGTGATGACAAAGAAGAAATGTCAGCGGCACTACAAAGACATATGCAATTCTTTAATACAGAACCCTCATTTGGTGGACCTATCTTATCTGTCGTACTAGCAATGGAAGAAGAAAAAGCAAATGGTGCAGATATTGATGACGCTACAATTAATGGATTCAAAACTGGACTCATGGGACCATTAGCTGGAATTGGTGATACATTATGGCAAGGAACATTGATTCCTATCCTACTTTCTTTCACTATTTCGTTTGGTGCTGAAGGTAATATACTAATGGGACCAATTATGTTCTTCGCATTACACTTAATTATCATGCTAGTAATTGCTTACAAGCTATGGATGATTGGATATGATGCCGGACGTGAAGGAATCATAAAATTAATGAGTGGTGGACTTTTAGATAGAGTTCTAACATTCTCAAGAACACTTGGTGCTATTGTAATTGGTGCATTAGCAGCTCAATTCGTAAGTGTATCGACACCATTGCAACTGGCAATTGGTGATGGAATGATGAATATACAGACAGATGTACTTGACACACTAGTTCTCGGATTATTGCCACTTTCAGTAACTTTGTTTACATACTTCTTACTTAAAAAACGATTGAAACCAACTCAGGTCTTACTCGTATTGCTAGTATTAGGAATTGTAACAGGTACATTGGGAATACTCGTATAATTAACTAGAAAGGAAGTGTATCAACAGGTAACACTTCCTTTCTTTTATTTTTAAGAAGAGACAAGGAGAAAAAATGAAAATACATATAGCAGCAGATCATGGCGGTTATGCTTTAAAAGAACATCTAATCAAGGAATTAACTTCAAAAGGTTATGATATAGAAGATCACGGATGTCATTCAGAAGAAAGTGTGGATTTCCCCAAATATTCAAACTTAGTTTGTAATGAAGTAATCAAGAGTGAAAATACATATGGAATTCTAGTTTGTGGTACAGGTATTGGAATGAATATAGCCTCAAACAAAAAGAAAGGGATTCGATCAGCACTACTGAGTGATGTGTTCTCAGCAAAAGTTACAAAAGAACACAATAATACAAATGTCATGTGTTTAGGTCAAAGAGTCATTGGATTTGATCTCGCAACTATGATTACAGAGACATGGTTAGAAAGCAAATATTTAGGTGGAAAATATCAAAGAAGAATTGATATGATAGAGGAGACAGAAAATGAACAATAATATAGATAGTTTAAGTATCAATGCGATCAGAAATTTATGTATAGATATGGTTGAGAATGCTAATTCAGGACACCCCGGTATGCCTATGGGTGCAGCAACAATAGCATATACACTGTGGCAAAAACATTTGCGAATTTCTTCTAATAACGAAAAATGGCTTAACCGAGATCGTTTTGTATTATCATCAGGACATGCATCATCATTACTTTATGCATTATTACATTTAAGTGGATATGACTTAACAATAGACGATCTCAAACAATTTAGACAATTAGGAAGTAAGACACCCGGACACCCAGAGTATACTGATACTCCAGGAATAGATGCTACAACAGGGCCATTGGGCCAAGGTGTGGCAATGGCTGTTGGTATGGCTTTATCAGAAAGTTACCTCAATAAAAAGTTCAATAAGGATGAATTAAACATTATTGATCACTACACATATGTTTTATGTGGTGATGGAGACATGATGGAAGGTATCTCGTCTGAAGCTGCCTCTTTTGCTGGACATAACGCACTAGGTAAATTAATCGTAATTTATGATTCAAATGAAGTAACTTTAGATGGAGACCTATCACAATCATTTAGTGAAGATGTAGAGAAGAGACATCTTGCCTATGGTTGGGATGTTCACAAGGTAGCAGCAGGGAATTCAGTAGAAGACATTGATAAAGCAATACAAAATGCGAAGAAGAATTTAAATCAACCATCTCTGATTATTGTGGATACAACAATTGGCTATGGATCACCAAATAAATCAGGAACTCATAAAGTTCATGGATCTCCTTTAGGTGCAGAGGAAAGAGAGTTAACTCGTGCATATTATGGGTGGGAACATGATGCATTTGTAGTTCCGGAAGAAGTTTATAACCACATGAGTAAAGTTTCCATAGGGTCAGAGTACTTCAACAGTTGGGAGAAAAAAGTATCAGAATATAAATCATTATATCCAAAGGAATTCGATGTCTTATTTAATCATGAATATACAGAATCAAGAGTCAGTTTTGAAATGGATAATATTGCAACTCGTGATGCATCACAAACGGTACTGAATGAAATAATAAAATCTAATAGTCTTTTAATTGGAGGGTCAGCTGACTTATCATCATCTAATAAAACCTATCTAAACGGCGTTGGAGATTATAGTGCAAATAATAGAACAGGTCGTAACATTTGGTATGGAGTAAGAGAGTTTGCAATGGCTGCTATATCCAATGGAATTGTACTTCATGGTATTCTTCAAAGTTACAGTTCAACTTTCTTGGTCTTTAGTGATTACTTAAGACCTGCCATGCGTTTATCATCATTGATGAAAATACCTTCTATTTATGTCTTTACGCATGATTCTATTGCTGTTGGAGAAGACGGACCTACTCATGAACCGGTGGAACATATTCAATCACTAAGATTAATTCCAAACTCTTATATTTTTAGACCAGCAGATGCAAAAGAGACGCAAGCTGTGTGGAATTTCGCACTACAATGTACAGATAGACCAATCAGTATTGCACTTTCTAGACAAAATTTACCTGTGCTTAATATAGAAGATAAAACTGTAGAAGAAGGTGTTTCAAAAGGTGCTTACCTTGTTAAGACATATCCTAATGCAACAGAAACAATTATTGCTACAGGATCTGAAGTTGCACTTGCACTAGAAACTGCAGCACAATTAGAAGCGAAAAATATTTATATGAATGTTGTATCCATGCCATCTGTTGAGCTATTTGAAGCACAGGATGACAGCTATCAAAAATCCATCCTAAAACACTCAAAAAATAATACATTTGTAGTTGAGATGGGTGTCACAAGAGGTTGGGAACGATATTCAAATAACATCTATGGAATCGATAAATTCGGTGCCAGTGCACCCTTTAATGTGTTATTAGAAGCATATGGTTTTACAGTTGAAGCATTTAAATCATATGTATTAGAAAGAAGAAGATAATATATGTTAGTAACGATGAATGAAATTATGGATATTGCAGAATCAAAAAAAATCGCAATAGCTGCATTTAACGTACCAACTCTTGATATGGTTAGGGGAGTTATTCAAGCAGCCGAAGAACTGAATTTACCAGTAATAATTCAACATACTGAAGGTCATGCGAAGTATATAACGTTAGAAGAAATTGCTCCAATAATGATTAGGTATGCCAAGGAAGCATCAGTTCCCGTCTGTGTTCACTTAGATCACGGTGTAACTCTAGAAGAGTGTGTACGTGCTATTAAGTCTGGTTTTACTTCTGTAATGTACGATGCATCAACAAAAACTTTTGAAGAGAATATCTCAGAGACAAGAAAAGTTGTTGAGTTGGCACATGCTTTTGGCGTATCAGTTGAAGCAGAGCTTGGACATATGCTTAACTCATCCATTGGAGCATCAGAAGCACGCGGTAAGGCAACAACATCTTATAGATATACAGAAGTAACTGAAGCTCAGACATTTATTGACGAGACTGGTGTGGATACCTTAGCAATAGCAGTTGGAACAATGCATGGGATTTATCTTGAGAAGCCAGTTCTAAACTTAAATAGAGTCAAAGAAATTAAAGATCAGGTTAAGATACCACTCGTATTACATGGTGGATCTGGGCTTGCAGATGAAGATTATAAAACTGCTATAAATAATGGAATTAGAAAGATAAATTACTACACATATATGAATACTTCTGCAGGGAAATCAGTTGCTGATCAGGTTAAGAAAGATGATGATTTGAGATTTTATGATGAGTATACACTCTTAGCTACAAAAGCAATTAAAAATGATGCATTAAACATTATGAAAAAGTTTGCCAATGTCTAGAGAGGAGGATATCATGAAACTTGCGATTTTCGATAAATTAAAATCTATTAAAGTGATTGAGGCTCCCAAACCAAAAATTGGTGAAAGTGAAATTCTCGTCCGAGTGCATGCTTGTGCTATTTGTACCTGGGAGCAACGCGTATTTACAGGTGTTAGGGAAGTACCATTTCCATTCGTTGGAGGCCATGAGATATCTGGTGAGATAGTTGCGATGGGTAGTAAAGTAAATAGAGAAATATGGTCAGAAGGTGACAAAGTAGTCTACGGTACCAATTTAGCTTGTGGTGATTGTAATCAATGCAAGATGGGCAATGAGCAAAACTGTGAGTATTTCAACCATGAACGTGACATAGGTGATACCGGGTTTATTGGTATGGGTGGTTTTAGCGAGTACGTTGTCGCAAAGCCTGTTCATCTTTTTAAACATTACTCCATTGAACATGAAGTTTCATCACTCACCGAACCCTTATCTTGCTGTATTCACAGTGTTGAAAGTGCAAATATTCAATTTGGTGATACTGTTATGGTATTCGGATGCGGAATTATGGGTCAACTGCATATACAACTATCATTACTAAAAGGAGCTAGAGTAATTGCTGTGGATATGAATCAAAAACGGTTAGATCATGCAAAGAAAAATGGCGCACATATTACTATAAATAATCATGAATATGAATTGAAAGAACTCCTTAATGATGTAACAAATAATAAAGGTGTTGATGTCATATTTAACACGACTCCAATATCTCAAGTTGCGGAGGATTTGCAAAAGTTTTTAGCCATTAATGGCAGGCATATTCTGTACTCTTCATTCTATCCTGATAATCCGATTTCAATTAGTCCGGATACACTCCATAAACGAGCAACACAAATTATTGGAACAGCGAACTCCAATCCTCGTGATTTTATGAAAGCAGTAAAACTTATTGACTCGAAAATCATTGACCTAAAGCAATATGTAGATGAAGTATATTCGCTTGATGATATCGAAAAAGGATTAGAATCGGCTATTAAAGGCGATAAATATAGAGTTGTAATTAATATGGTCAAAACAAAAGATCATTAAGTAGTAGAACACATAATCGGAATCTGTTTAATAGCATCATTATAAAGATCTTTTTAGGATAATTATAATGATGCTTTTTTTAGTCAAGTCCTTAATCTTGTGTAAAATGCTATAATGCATTTTCTTATTTTA
>CAYPHX010000043.1:0-11129 GCA_964410635.1 uncultured Erysipelothrix sp.
TTTTAAACTGTTTTTATGTAATAGTAGTCATTATCTGCTTTGTAAGAAAATTCATAACCTTCAACACTTATCGAAGTGATATCATCAAATCCATTTTCAATCAAAGCACGTGTGAAGTGCCCTCTAGCTTTTTTAGCATGGCTGCTCACAACAGAACGCTTACCATCTTTCTCGTTAATGAAATGAATATTTAACATGGGTACATTTAACTCATTTTGGTTGATGAGTTGTGAGTACTCTTTAGACGCAAGATTTATTAAAGTCCTATTTTGTAGGTTTAAATAATCTGTAATTGTCTCACTCCAAAAGTCCTTTAAATTTATTTCAAACTTGTTGATTAAGTCTAAACGATATTTTGTTATCGGGTTGTATGGCTTAACCAATCCATAGAGTGCTGAAAATATGAGTAAGTGAGAATTTAACTTATCGAGATCTTCTTGGCTCAAAGTAGTCGGTTCCATTGTTTTGAATGCTTCTCCTGTATAGGTGAAGATAGCAGGTGATACTTCATTAATGTTTTGAAATGATTCATATGTTTCACTTGCTAATTTATCAGAGACTTTATAGTCTTTTTTTATTTGTTCTTGACTTAATTGCGTTAAGATTTCTAAAACACTATTCTTTTTTTCACTGAATAATATAGGTTCTTGACTACTTAAGCTTTCTTTTATTTCTTGTTTTTTAGTTGGCGATAGAAGTATGATCATATAAGTGCTTCATAACTCTCTTCTTTATATCCAACTAATACAGTGTTGTCTGAAATAACAATAGGACGTTTAATTAATCTTCCTGAAGTCGCAAGAAGATCAATTTGTTCTTGCTCACCCATTGTATCCAGTTTGTCTTTTAATCCCAGTTCACGATATTGAATCCCTGAAGTGTTGAAAAATCTTCGGATTGGTAATCCTGACTTTTCAATCCATTCTGTGAGTTCTTGTGCTGTAGGTGTCTCTTCCATCATATCTCTAAATGTGTAATCGATATTTAATTCATCTAATTTCTTTTGTGCTTTACGGGATGTAGAACAACGGTTCCATCCAACAAATGTCGTTTTCATATATTACCTCCATAATTATTTATACTAGTTAATTTCAAATATTTCTCCAACTTCAAATACGCGACCCGTACCATCTTCGAGTCTGTTTATAAACTCATAAGGATTTTGTTTTATTATTGGAAATGTATCGTAGTGAATTGGAACAACCAAGTTACTCTGAATTAATCCAGACGCAATGACTGCTTCTTCAATACCCATAGTAAAGTTATCCCCAATCGGTAAAAAGGCCACGTCAACGGGTCCTATGAGCTTCATATCAGAGAACAATGCTGTATCTCCAGCGTGATAAAGCTTAGATGCGCCATCATCGATTAGTATGCCTGCCGCAAGACCCAATGGTATGTTATTTTCGCCATCATCAAAAGATGAACTATGAATTGCTGGTGTGAATTTTACAGTGCCAAATGGGAATTTATGCTTACCACCGATATTCATACCGTGTGTCTTGATTCCTTTTTGACTTAAGTAATCTGCCAGTTCAACCATTGCAATGACGGTTGCATTATTCTTACGTGCGATTTCTAATGTATTTCCAACATGATCATTGTGTGCATGCGTCAGTAAGATATAATCTACGACTACCTCATCTACAATTAAATCACAGAGGTCATTTCCCTCAATAAAAGGGTCAATGATAAGTTTGGTGTTATTGATTGTTTCAACCATAACGACGCTGTGTCCATGCCAGGAACATTTCATACATCTCAACTCCTTCTTAAATACTTCGATATTACTATTATACCTTAAAATAAATGTGATACAATAATACAAGGTGATGAGATGGAACATAGCATACTAGATTTTATACAACAATTAAGAAATCCGATTTTTGATGTTTTTTTTGAAATGATTACGACAATTGGTAATCGTGGAGAAGTTTGGTTTGTAATTATCGCTATTTTGTTTTTCAATAAGAAAACGAGGCAATTATCACTTTATGCTTTACTAGCACTTTTACTGACTGTGGGAAGTGTAGAGTTAATTTTGAAACCATTAATTCAAAGGCCAAGACCTTTTGTAGGATTGGACTCTCTTTCATTACTCATTGATAAACCCAGTGGATTTTCGTTTCCATCAGGACATGCGGCCAGTTCATTTGCTGTAGCAATGTTTCTTTATATAAATAGAATAAGGTTCAAAAAGACCATTTTAACAATAGCTGTATTAATATCATTTTCTAGAGTGTATCTCTATGTACATTATCCAAGTGATGTTATTGCAGGTGCACTATGGGCAAGCTTGATTGCGTATATAGTCAACAAACTAATGATTTTCAACAAGAATAAACAAAGTAAATTCAAAGAAGTATGATAAAATAATACAAACAGGAGGATTATTATGAGAATATTAGTAACTGGAGGCGCTGGCTATATTGGTAGTCATACCGCTGTAGAATTATTAAATGCAGGACATGAAGTTATTATCTTAGATAACTTATACAATGCTTCAAAAACATCAATGGATCGTGTAAAAGATATTACAGGTAAAGATATGACTTTCTATGAAGTCGACTTACTTGATAAAGAAAAGGTAAATGAAGTCTTTGAAAAAGAAAAGATTGATGCAGTTATCCACTTTGCAGCTCTAAAAGCTGTTGGTGAATCCGTACAAAAACCACTTATGTATTACAATAACAATATCACTGGAACACTAAACCTTTGTGAAGTAATGGAAAAACATAATGTAAAAAACATTGTGTTCAGTTCATCCGCAACAGTTTATGGTTCACCAGATGTTGTACCTATAACAGAAGCATCACCACTATCAACTACAAACCCATACGGTTCAACAAAGTTGATGATGGAACAAATCCTTCAAGATTTACATACAGCTGATAATTCATGGAATGTTGTAATCTTACGTTACTTTAATCCAATTGGTGCACATAAATCAGGAACAATTGGTGAAGATCCAAAAGGTATTCCAAACAACCTCGTTCCATATATTACACAAGTTGCTGTTGGTAAGTTAGATAGTTTAGCTGTATTTGGCGATGACTATGACACACCAGATGGAACAGGTGTAAGAGACTATATTCACGTTGTAGACTTAGCAGTAGGACATGTTGATGCGCTAAAGAAACTGAATCCTGGTGATGGTGTTTCAATCTATAACTTAGGTACAGGTATTGGATACTCAGTACTTGATATGGTTAGAGCATTCTCAGAAGTAGTAGGACATGATATTCCTTATACAATTAAAGAGAGAAGAGCTGGAGACATTGCAACTGTGTATGCAGATGCTAAAAAAGCTAAAGAAGAAATCGGTTGGTCCTCAAAACATGACTTAAAAGAAATGTGTGAAGACTCATGGCGTTGGCAAAGTAACAACCCTAACGGATACGAAGACTAAAAAGAAACGCCCTTTCAAATGAAGGGGCGTTTTTATAATGTTAATATTTTTAATAAGCGTTTTTGTGTTTATCTCGATAGTTTGAGGGTGAAACACCCACATTCTTCTTAAAGTACTGTGAGAAATATGAGGAGTTTGAAAACCCAACAATTGAAGAAACTTGACTAATACTGATGTCAGTCGTTGCAAGTAATTTTTTAGATTGTTCTAATCTTTTATTTAATAGATACTCAATTGGGGATTGACCCGTATATTTTTTGAACTCGTGAGATAAGTAATATTTATTTAAGAACGTTAAATCAGCCAAACGATCTAAGGTAATGTTTTCTCTATAATGTGTGTTGATATAGTTTTTTACAAATAAGCAATCCTTATTAACATTGGGATCACCTTCGTATAATCGTAATTCTGTAACAGTACGTCTAATAACGTTCATCATCAATATTTTAAGTAAGTAATCAACAATGAGTTCATTGAACATTTCACTGTTTCCCACCTCATCAACAATTGCTCGTAAATAGAATAAGATGTCATGTTTAAAGTCTAAGTAGTTATGTAATGAATACTCCACAGTTTCATTCTCACTGATAAACTCGATTCCTTCTATCCCTAATACAATATACTCTAGCAAGTCATCTTTATCGCTTCGCTCTGTATGTGTTACGTTAGGGTTTATAATAATCATGTCATCTTCTTTGACTTCAACAAAACTACCATCACCAAATTCAAATGCGCCCTTCCCTTTTACAACATAAAAAAGCTCTGTAAAAGCATGTGCATGCAGCGTTGAATGCCAATCAGCATCGAACTTTGAACTGTCAATATATCGAAACTTAACTTTTGATAGAATTTGTTTCATTTCATCACCATCTATATTATATCAAAATCATTGATATTTTGATATTAAGTATAATATATTGCTTCTTTTTCATTTTCTCTACAATCTCAATGATAATTAGTCTATAATGGTAAGTAATGATTGAGAGGGAAAAACATGGATAAGAAAATTCAAAACATTGCTTCAAACTTTGACTTCAAAGGAGACTTTAAAGGAAAAAAACCTTATGGAAGTGGTCATATTAATGATACATTCAGATTAGACTACACAGAAGGAGATTATATTCTTCAAAGAATTAATACAAATATTTTTACCAAACCACACGAACTTATGGATAATGTTGTGAAGGTAACAAACTTCTTGAAAGAGAAGATTAAAGCTCAAGGTGGCGACCCAACTCGAGAAACTTTATCAGTTATATTAACTAAAAATAATGAAAATTTATATATTGACGAAGAAGGTAATGCATGGCGTGCATATGATTTTGTACCAAATACAATTTCTTATGACTTGATTGAAAATGCAGAAGACTTTAAAGCAAGTGGTGTAGCATTTGGAAACTTCCAAAAACTACTAGAAGACTTCCCAATTGAAACATTAAACTTTACAATTGAGAACTTCCACCACACACCATCTCGTTTCGAAACATTCTTAGAAGCAGTTGAACAAGATGTTGCAGGTAGAAAAGATGGTATTGCTGAAGAAATCCAAATGATTTTAGACGAAAAAGATTTCGTTCGTACATTATGGGATCACCATGAAAAAGGTGAATTACCACTAAAAGTTACACATAATGATACAAAACTAAATAACGTTTTATTTGATAAAGAAACAAATGAAGCAATTTGTATTGTAGACTTAGATACTGTAATGCCAGGATTCTCATTAGATGACTTCGGCGATTCAATTCGTTTTGGTGCAAGTACAGCACTAGAAGATGAAAAAGATCTTGATAAAGTAACTTTCGATATTGATCTATTTGAAGTTTATGTTCAAGGATTCTTAGAGGGAGCTGATGGTTCACTTTCTGATTTAGAGATTAGCTTGTTCCCAGTAGGTGCAAAAATGCTAACACTTGAAACAGCAATCCGTTTCTTAACAGACTACCTTCAAGGAGATGTTTACTTTAAGACAGCTTATGAAGACCACAACCTAGTTCGTGCTAAGACACAGTTGAAACTTGTATCTGACATGAATGCTAAGTGGGACAAAATGAATGAGATAGTACAAAGACACAAATAATTGTGTCTTTTTTAAAAATAGTGTTATGAACAAGAATACAACAATGTTTAACAATAAAATGAATGTAAACCCCTTTCATAATAGTCTATAATGTAAGTACCTTAAGGAGGAAATGGTTATAATGAAAAAACTATTAGCAATATTATTAGTTGGACTCCTTGTCTTAACAGGATGTTCAGCAAATAAGGATAACGAAGACTTATCCGGGACATTAACAATTTACGGGCTGGCTGGCGGATATGGTACAGCAGCTTGGGAAGCAGTTGTCGAAGAGTTTGAAAAACTATACGACATCGAAGTAGAACTTGTCATGGAACAAAACATTGGTGACATTCTACGTCCTAAAGTTCAAGCAGACGAAGCACCAGACCTAGTCTACTTAGCAGTTGGATCAACAGACGGATTTACTGATACAATGGTTGCAGAAAAAGCAATTACAGAAATTTCCGATTTACTTGAAATGACAGTTCCAGGTGAAGATGTAAAAGTTAAAGATAAAGTACTTCCAGGATTCATGGATAGTAACCGCGTACGTCCATACGATGATGGCGAACTATATCTAACACCACACTTCTACTCACCATTAGGAATGTTCTACAATAAAGGACTATTCGAAGAGAAAAACTGGGAAATCCCAGGAACATGGGAAGAAATGTTTGCTTTAGGCGATACAGCTAAAGAAGAAGGCATTGCATTATTCACATACCCTACAACAGGATACTTTGACGGATTCTTCTCCTCACTACTAAACGTAGTTGTTGGACCAGAACACTACAACAAATTAATGAACTACGATGTTGAAGCATGGAAAGATGCGAAAACAAAAGAAGCATTTGAAATTGTTGGTAAATTAGCAGAATATACACATGAAAATACAGTTGCACAAGCAAATGGCGAAGGATTCCAAAAGAATCAACAATTAGTCATGGAAAACGAAGCATTATTTGTTCCAAATGGTACATGGTTACCAGGCGAAATGGATGAAGCAGGCGCACCACGTGCAGAAGGATTTGAATGGGCATTAGCACCAGTTCCAGCACTTGAAACAGGTGGAGACCGTTATTCATCAACATTTACTGAAGAAGTATATATCCCAGCGGGCGCAAAAAATGTAGAGAACGCAAAAGCATTCTTAGCATTCATGTACTCAGATGTTGCAGCAGACCTATTCTACAATAAAGGTGATTCTCCAGCGGTACAACCAGTTGTTGGTTCCGAGAATATCATCCCAGAAGGCGATGCAAACCAAGTATTCTACAACATCTATGCAGATGGCGTTAAGAGTAATACAGTTGGATTTGCTTCAAGAGAAGCTGTTCCAGGATTTGAAATTTCAGATATCCTTTACGAAACAGTTAACTCAGTAGTAAACGGAGATAAAACAGTTGATGAGTGGTACGAAGGTGTCATTGAAGCAGTTGAAAAACACAATTAATTAAAAACTAAATATTAAGTTCATAGCGGTGGGCGACAGTTCACCGCTATATTATTGATGAGGTGATCTTATGGACAGAAAAAAACAACAAAGAAAATTTATAATTGCATCACTGGCTCCTGCAGTAATTTTGATGTCAATATTTATGGTATATCCAACCTTGAACATATTCTTTATGTCTATGTTTAAATGGGGAGGTCTTTCTCCTAACAAAACATTTGTAGGTTTGAATAACTTTAAACTACTGCTCAATGATGCGAGATTCATTCAATCCTTTCAGAATACGATTGTACTGATTGTAATTGTAACAATCTTTACATTCTTCTTTGCGATTTTCTTTGCGAACATTCTTGTTCGAGAGAAACTCAAAGGATCAAGTTTCTTCAGAGTCATATTCTATATACCAAATATTCTATCAGTTGCAGTTATCTCTGCAGTATTTGCACAGATTTATGCAGTAGACTCAACAGGACTTTTAAACTCAATTATTAGAGTATTTAAACCTGATACATGGAAAAACATTCAATTTCTAGGTGATAGTAATATTATCTTATTCTCTATAGCAGGTGCCATGATATGGCAAGCTATTGGGTACTATATGGTTATGTATATGGCAAGTATCAGTTCTATTTCAGAACACTTATACGAAGCAGCAGATATTGAAGGAGCTACAAAGTTTCAACAATTTTTCCAAATTACTTTGCCGTTAATTTGGGAAAACATTAGAACGACACTAACCTTCTTCGTCATCAGTACTATCAATATGGCTTTCTTATTTGTAAATATTCTTACAGGTGGTGGCCCTGGTGGTAGTAGTGAGGTATTCCTAAGTTACCTTTATAAGCAAGCTTATAATAATGCTTCTTATGGTTATGGAATGGCAATTGGTGTTATCGTCTTCTTATTCTCATTTGCAATGTCAGCAATTCTGAATAAGATTACAGAACGTGAAAGTATTCAAATGTAGGAGGGCAATATGAAAAAAAGAGATTTAAATTTATATAAAATATTTGTTTATGTTGCTTTAATTACATTAGCAATTTCAATTATTATCCCACTTGCATGGGTATTAATGGCATCCTTAAAAACCAGTTCAGAGTTTTACTTAAATCCTTGGAAATTACCCGATGGATTTCATTTCCAAAACTTCGTGGACGCATTCAAACGCGCAAAGATGGGTCAATATTTTGTTAACTCGATCATTGTAACTGGGATGGCGATTGTTATCTTATTAGTTGTTGCCTTACCTGCAGCATATGTACTATCTAGATTTGAATTTAAATCAAAGAAGATAGTAAATATGTTAGTTATGGGTGGACTCTTCATTAACGTTAACTATATTGTTGTACCAATATTCTTAATGCTATTGGATTGGAATAAAAAAGTAAAAACATTAACAGGAATATCAAGTATGTTTATCAACAATAGATTCATACTGGCTCTTGTTTATGCAGCGACAGCACTACCATTTACAATCTATCTATTACGTGGTTACTTCAAAACTTTACCAAGAGCTTTTGAAGAAGCAGCATGGATCGATGGTGCAACGCATTTTGAAACAATGACTAAAATAATGATACCGATGGCAAAGCCAAGTATTATCACAATTATACTTTTCAACTTCCTATCATTTTGGAACGAATATATCATTGCACTGACATTGATGCCAGGTGATATGAAGACATTACCTGTTGGACTCGTTAACCTTCAACAGGCTGCACGTGGTGCAGCAAACCCAGGACCCCTTTATGCCGGTCTTGTAATTGTAATGCTTCCTACACTAATTTTATATATGTTTGTTCAGAAAGAATTAACGGAAGGTATGACACTTGGAGGAATTAAAGAATAATGAGTAAAAATATAAAAGGTAGATTAACACTACCAGCAGAATTAAATTTTATTGAAGAAACAAAAGAGCTATTAGACAAGTGGGGCGCGGATGCGATCCGTGATAGTGATGGAACAGATTTAGACGATGAGTTAATGGATCTTGGAGTTACAAACTATTCCAAGTACTTCGTAGCACGTGGTGATAATGAATTTGCATTAAGTCACTTAGAAGAAACGCAACAACTATTCGTACAATCAGACTACCATACTGCCAAAGGGACAAGTCTAACATTTGAATTTATGACAGGTTTTCTTGATGAACAAATTGTTCCTGATTTTAACCACGACCCTAAAGAATGGTGGCAAGTACATAACAGAACAACAGGTGAGTTGGTTGATGTTTCAAAATGGTCAATTGATCAAGATGAACTTACAGTAACAATTACTGACACAACACCATTTCATGAATATACTTTAAACATATTAACTTATATGATTTGGGATCCGACACAAATGTATAACCACATTACAAATGATTGGGGCGATAAACCTCATGAGATTCCATTTGATGTTAGACAACCCAATGCAAACAAACACATGAAGGATAAACTTCGTGAATGGTTAGAAAATAATCCTAAAACAGATGTTGTCAGATTTACAACTTTCTACTATCACTTCACTCTTTTCTTCAACGATAAACGTAAAGAGAAGTTTGTTGACTGGTTTGGATACGGATCATCTGTATCACCTAGAGCATTAGAAGCTTTTGAAGAAGAATATGGCTATAAGCTATATGCAGAAGACTTCATTCAAAAAGGATCATATAACTCTACATTTGCACCACCTACAAAAGAATACTTGGATTACTTAGATTTTCAACAAAGATTTGTAACACAAGAAGCAAAAGCATTGGTTGATCTTGTCCATGAATATGGTAAAGAAGCAATCATGTTCCTTGGGGATAACTGGATTGGTACAGAACCATACGGTAAATACTTCAAGGACATCGGAATTGATGCAGTTGTTGGAAGTGTTGGTGGTGGTTTAACAATGAGATTAATCTCAGATATTCCTCATGTTAAATATACAGAAGGAAGATTCCTACCTTACTTTTTCCCAGATACATTTTATGAGGGAAATGATCCAACAATAGAAGGTGTTGAAAACTGGATTACTGCACGTCGTGCAATGATGAGAAAACCATTAAGCCGTATTGGTTATGGTGGTTACCCAAGTCTTGCATATAAATTCCCTGAATTTGTGGATTTTGTTTCCAAAACTGCAGATGAGTTCAGAGAAATTATTACAAACATTGAAAATAAAGAAACACATTCACGTGCAAAAGTTGCCATCTTAAACTCATGGGGTAAACTTAGAACATGGCAAGCATTCATGGTTGCTCATGCTCTACACTACAAGCAAATCTATTCTTACCTAGGTGCTCTTGAGTCACTTTCAGGAATGGATGTAGATGTTGAATTTATTAATTTTGAAGATATAAGAAATGGCGTACCAAGTGATATTGATGTTATCATCAACGCTGGAGATGCACATACAGCATTCTCAGGTGGCGATATTTGGAATGATCCACAAATTGTATCTGTAATCAGAGAATGGGTTGATGCAGGACACGGATTCATTGGAATTGGTGAACCATCAGCGTATCATAAAGGCGGAAGATTCTTCCAATTGGCAGATGTTCTAGGTGTTGATAAAGAACTCGGATTTACATTATCTACAGATAAATATTTCTTTGATGTTAAAGAATCACACTTTATTACAGAAGATCTAAAAGAAGACTTTGTCTTTGGTGAACAAATCAATAATACATATGCAACAAGTGAGAACACAGAAATTCTTGCTATGGATAATGAGAATATAACACTAAGTTCAAATGATTATGGTAAAGGTCGTGGCGTCTATATGATGGGTCTACCTTACAGCCATGATAATACACGTGTTTTATCTCGCGCAATTTTCTATGCAATGGGTAAAGAGGATGAATTCAATAAGTTTACTTCAACAAACATTCATACAGAATTGAACGTATATCCAGAAAGCAAAAAAGCTGCAATCTTGAATAATACAAATGAAACTCAAACAACGACAATCTATGATGGTCAAGGTAATGCACAAACCATTACACTTGAACCAGCTGAAATCCAGTGGGGTGAGCTCAATGAAAATTCAGAAATTACTTTTTAATACTATTTTATCCGCATTAGGTCTATATCTAATTATAGGAAATCGGAAAAATATTGGATTACTATATCTGGGACAGATGATGATCGGATTATGTATTCTATTTCTATTACTTTATTTATATAATAAACAATACAAATGAAAATAGGACTCAGTTATTATTACTGAGTCCT
>CAYPHX010000044.1:0-10898 GCA_964410635.1 uncultured Erysipelothrix sp.
CTCCTCCCTTATTGATATTAATATATCATATTTTTCATATATTGTATAGCTTAAAATCACCTTTTAAGTGGGTTTTAGACACTTTTTACATTTGTTCATTATTTTATCACAAAATGTTTTCAATCATTTGTTACCTTCAACAAGTTTCTGTCTTAAATTGGATGTAAATTGAGTTAATTCACAGAGAAAAGTATTTTCTTCGCTTCTTCCATTGATGTCTTTCCTTCTCTCATTAATCGAATAACATCGTCTCTTAAAAATTCTACGCCCTGTGAGTCTGCATATTCTTTAAGTTTGGACATTGGGGCATTATTTGAGATAAGCGTTTCTAATTTTTCATCGATGAATACAATTTCAAATACTGCAACACGTCCTGCATACCCGGAGTGTGAACACCTTTCACATCCTACTGGTTTATGTGCTTCTGTGAGATTTTCTTCAGTAAATAGAAGTTTGTCTTCATGTGGTAGTTCTTCTACTACAGCACAATTTGGACAGAGTTTCTTTACAAGTCTTTGTGCAATCACTGCTTTTAATGATGAGGCAACCATGTATGGTTCAACACCCATATCTACTAAACGTATTACGGATGATAATGCATCGTTGGTGTGAAGCGTTGATAATACAAAGTGTCCTGTAATCGCTGCACGAATTGCGATTGTTGCGGTTTCAGCATCTCGAATCTCACCAAGCATGATGACATCCGGGTCTTGACGTAAGATAGATCTAAGTCCTGCCGCAAATGTTAGTCCAGCGCGATCATTAATTTGAACTTGTGTAATGCCTTCAAATTGTTTTTCAACTGGATCTTCAACTGTTACAATTGAAATTTCAGGTGTTGAGACTTCATTAAGTAATGAATACAGTGTCGTTGTTTTTCCAGATCCTGTTGGTCCTGTTAAGAGTAAAATACCATGAGGTACTTTTGATATTGCCCGAAGTTTACTTTTAATATCTTCTTGAATATCAATGGAGTCTAGTGAATACGTAATATTCTGATCAGCACCCAGTAAACGCATAACGATCTTTTCACCAAGTGGTGTTGGAATTGACGATACACGTAAGTCTACTTCTACCATTTCAGAGGTATGTCGAATGGCCCCATCTTGTGGTTTTCTTTTCTCAGCAATGTTCATTCCTGAAATAATTTTGATACGTGTTGTAACAAGTTCATGTAAGTCTTTCTTCAATATCATATGTTCAGAGAGTGTCCCATCAATCCTAAATCGAATTCTTGTGGAGTCTGCTTCTGGTTCAATATGGATATCTGATGCATTAACGGCATATGCTGAATCGATCAGTGCACTTACCATCTTTACAACTGGTGCTGAATCAACACGTTCCATTAAGTCTTTTTCATGTGAATCTTCGGTTAGATCAACACCATCAATTTCATCAGTAACTGCATAGATGATTGTCATACCATGGTCAATTGCTGCTCTAGATGATACAACGGCTTGGGTGTCAAAGCCTGTAATCATGGCCAAGTCTTCCATTGTGATAAAGTCTAATGGATCATCTGTTGCAAAGTGTAGACTACCATCTTGAATATAAAGGGGTAAGATTCCTTTTGATTCTGCGAAATCTTGAGGAACTATTTCTCTTAAACTGATATCAACCATTTGTGATGGACTTTCTAGATATTCAAATTGAAGTTCATCAGCTAATGCTTGGAGCATTTCTCTTTCAGAGATGACTTTCATGTCTAGAAGAATCTCTCCCAGTTTTTTCTTTACAACCTTCTGTCTCTCTAAGGCTTCCATAAGTTGTTCATGTGATACGAGTTGTTTATCTACTAAGATTTCCCCGAATTTTAATCTTTTCATATTTTTTCCCCTTTCTTTGCTATAATGTCTTTGGTGATGTAAATATGTATGGAACATTTATTTTCGTGTTTGGACTGATTATGGGATCTTTCCTGGGGGTCATCATCGACCGATTACCAAGAGAAGAATCAATTGCGAAGGGGCGTTCACGATGTGACACCTGTAATCGCAACTTAACAGCCATTGAGCTTATCCCACTTGTGAGCTATTTTGCTCAAGGTGCTAAGTGTAAATCTTGTAAAACTAAGTTATCTCTAAGATATCCTTTACTGGAAATCCTTACTGGACTCGCTTACTTACTTGTTTACCTTAAATTCAATCTTTCAACTCAAACAATATTCGCAATAATATTCACATCATTGTTAATCATTATTGCATTTATTGATATTGATACAATGTTGATATATGATCGTTTTCATATAATCATTATTGTTTTGGGTATACTTGAAGCACTCATATTAAAGAAAAACTTCTTAAATCTTGTTATTGCTTCACTTATTATCTCCGTACCACTTTTCCTTGTTGCCTATTTTACTGGCGGAATGGGTGGCGGAGATATTAAGTTAATGTTTGCATCTGGTATTTACCTTGGCATCAACAACATTATTGTTGCCTTTGTAATTTCAGTAGTCTTTGGTGGATCTTATGGTGTATTCACACTCTTAAATAAGAAACACGATAGAAAAGATGCGATACCCTTTGGACCCTTTCTTTGCATAGGTTTATTCTTTGCATTACTTTATGGTCCACAGTTAAGCAGTTGGTACTTATCCCTTCTGGGATAAGTTCAACTGTGCTGAATCATCTAGTTTAATGAAGTAAACATCAACAGTAATTGTTGCTGTTTCTTTTTTTATGGGCAGACCACCTTCTTCAGCCGATTCTGTGTCTGTTCTTACATAATTAACAGATTTAACGTAATGGGTTTTCCCAACACTATTTAAATCACTTAATAATGTTTGAATAGAAGCATAGGTTCCCTCTACTTGAATTGTAGCTGTTTTCTTCAATACCTCATGTTCAGTTTCATTTACTTCAGGATCTTCATGATTAACACCAGTAACTAGTGCTACAAGTTGTTGTAGATTATATTCATAGTATTGAGTTGGTGTTCCTGATGCACTTGGACTTGTAGTTGATGTATTTGAATAATTCATACTTAACAGTTTAATCTTATTATTCTTGGTTAGTTTCTGTACTTCTAGGTCAAACACTTCACCAAGCAAAGGATCAGACATGCGCGCCATCATAGCCTCAACTTCATTTTCTGTTTCTTCTTTATTCGCAAGCAATTTTGTAGTTTGAGCAATCTTTACTTCCATGTCTGTTTGTTTTGTCTCAAGATCATTTTTCTCATAGCCTAGAGTTTCTACATCAGACATCATGGGCATGATCCAGTAAATAATTCCTACAACAAGAATTAAGCCTGTAAAAAGAATTGTTAATAGTGTTTTTTCTCTTTGAGTAAGTTTCTTCACTTAAAAATTCCCCCTTAACAGTAATGTTGCAGTTCCTGTATATACATTATCTGACTCATTTAATGTATATCCATTATAGTTAACCTCTTTAATGATACTTCTTTCTTTTAATCCTTTAATAAATGAAGATGAGTCATCTTCTTTTGTGGATGAGTAAGTCAAACTTACCATTGGTCCATTTACCGTCATATTTGTAATAATGACATTACTTGGTTTTGCAGCATAAATTTCACGCATTACGTTTGATCCAATTGTTTCTTTTTTTGTGAATATGTCATTTAATTCATCAAGGTTCTCTTTAAATCCGTTTAATTGTCTTGTATCATCGTTAATCAGTTTAGACTCTTCGTATTTTTTTAAATTTGCTGGGTTGTCAACGTAGGCTTGAATATTAGTAATATCCGATTTAATCAACATTCTTTCTATGGCGAATCGAATACCCGTCGCAATCATGAGCGCAATTAGAGAAATCGATACAATCGTTAATAATCCACCTCTACTAACAGACCTTTGTTTAGTGGAGGATTTTTTATACTTTTTATATAAATCCATAGTATTTCTCATAGTAGTACCCCCAATGTATTACCATAATCGAAAAGCTCATTATCTTCTGGTGATACAGCACTAAAGATGTTTGGTACTGTAGCTGTCATTCGTAGGTATGTCTCTGAAAGTGCAGACATCATCCCAAAACGCTTATTGAAACCTAACAGTTTAACTTTAGATACAGGTTTCCCTGTAATACTGAGTTGTGATTGTGACATAAGTTCTAGTACGTGAAGCACGCGTTTTGAAATCACATTATGATCATCATCAATATGGATATAAAGTGTTCTCATGAGGACAAACTTCTTTTCATAATACAGATAGTAACGAATATAAGATGAGGAAGCATCAATAACAATGATTGGTTCTTCAGAGTCAATGATATTAGAACGGTGCATAAATCTCATAAATGAAACTTGAGCAACATCAATACTTTGAATCTTCATTCCTAAAGCACTGAATAAATCTTCAAGACCAGATATTGCACTTTTTCTTAAAGCACAAGCCAGTGTTTTAACTTGAGTAACGCCTTCTACTTCTACTTCATTTAAAATAGTATAATCAACAACAAAGTCCTTTGTAAGGTTAAACAAACTTGTCATCTCATTCTCTACTAAGAATCCCATTTTCTTTTTATCTGTTTTTGGAATTACAATATCCTTAATAAGTGCCAATCGGTGATTGATTACCAACTGTACTTTATTCTCTCTTATATTATGGTTTTCGAATGTATTTTTAATTTGATTAATTAATGCATCAGTAATTACGATTTCGTTATTCTTAAATAACGAATCCGATAGATAAATTCTAAATGCTCTTGATACATTTGTTTTACCACGTGAGTTATGTGCAACCATTACATATAACTCTTGATCTCTAACTTCAATAACACATGCCATGAATTATTCCCTCCTCTATTCAATATGATCGTAAGATCCAAACATTGGTTGCATAATTGAGACAACTATCAACCCAACAACAACTCCCATCCATACAATCATGACGGGTTCAATTAAAGCCACAAGTCTTGTTAATGCAGCATCAGATTCTTCATCAAAGTAATCCGCTGTTTTCTCAAGGATTTGTTCCAAATCTCCAGTTTCTTCACCGACGGAGATCATGGCGCCTAACATGGCGTCAAACTCACCCACTTCGTCAATTGAAGTAGAAATGAGCTCTCCACGACTGACATCAATATAAACCTGATCAAACTTATCTTCCAGGTAAAGATTCCCAAGTACTTTACCTGTCAGTTCGATCATTTCTAAAGCTGGTACACCGTGGGCATATAAAGAAGCAAAACTTCGAGCACATCTTGCAGAATAGACAGTACGTAACATCTCACCAACTTTCGGTATTCTTAATAGCGTTCTGTCAATGACAATACGACTTGCGCGTGTTGTCATTGCAACATAGATTGCAAATCCAATCGCACCAACAATACCAACAACCAAATACCATTTACTAATTAGGAAATTTGATAATCCCATTAATACTTTCGTGAGAAAGGGTATATCTCCTTCAGGAAATGAAGATACAATTCCAGGTAGTACAAATGTTACTAAGATTAGTACAACTAATATTGACACAATAAACAACATCATTGGATAAATACTTGCTGTTTTAAGCTTTTGATTTAACTTCTTTTCACGGTCATATTGATCTGCCATTGTTACCAAGACCTCGTCTATAGAACCACTCGATTCACCCGATTTAACCATACTGATAAGCAGTTGATCAAAGACACCGCCCTGATCCATCATGGCTGAAGATAGTGAATTACCTTTTTGAACTTCTTCATACAGCGTTCTATAGATATTTCTTTCTTTATCATTTGCGGCTTTTGTTTGAACCATTCTCAGGGCATCAATAATATTGACACCCGCCGAGAGCATTGCACTCATTTGATAAGTAAAGACAACTAATGCGTTGGTATTTAACTTACCACCAAACTTTTCTTTATATTCTATCTCTTCATAACTGAGCAGATAGTTTCCTGCTTCCTTTACTTTCGCCAGAAGCTCTTGTTCTGATTCTGCAGGAAAGTTTTCAGTAACTGTCTTACCAGTTTTATCAATCATACTTACTTTATAGCTTCTCATTCATTCACCTCAATTACTGCGCCACCATTCGCATCTCCAGTTATTACAATTGAACCTTCACCAAATCCTAAATCATCTGAATCAAAGATCGGGTAGTCAATTTCATCCATCAGTGAGAGCATAAAATCAGAATCAAATTCTACTCTTGCCTGTGCACTACCTAATTTATAGTTGTTTACAATAACAACTCCAACAATTTCTCCACCCGCTAAATCTAATGTTGCTTCAGGGGCATAAATTAATTGTGAAGCTGCTGTTTGTCCAACGTTTGGAAACTTAACTAAAGTACCTCTTGCACTAATGAAGTTTCCTTGAAATCCAGTTTTGATTGCAATATTCAGGTTTTCACTAAATATAGTCCCTCTAAAATTAAAGTTATTACCATTGCTAGATGAGGTCACTGAAATAGGAGTAGCAGTCTCATATACTACAAAACGAAGCTTAGACGGCAATTCTTTTGCTGTATTACTAGAGTCTACGATAGAAATATTTCCATAATTCATACTAAAATGAGAATTATTTATGATTCCATTTTCTCCGATCACTACAATTTCTAAAGACCCTTTATCAGCTACCACTTCAATGTATCCTGAGAAATCCAATTTCTTTGTTACTAAAGTAATTTTTTCGTCACCGACATTGATTCGCATTGGCATGTTTGAGCCAGATGCCCCACCTATTTTCAAGCTGTTTAGAGCCATTGTTTTACTTCCATAGCTTCGAGATATGTTAGATAAATCCAACTCATAATAATCACTAGTGTTCTTATAAGAAAATCTACTATTCGAAAAATTTAAGTTGTTGTCATTATCAATTATTGGAACTCCATTATGCGCTAAACTTGTTAATGGTTTTAAATCAGTATATAGATCTGTATACTTCTTTCTATCTGGTAACTTTACGGTTGGTTTGTGACGCTTTATTATTGTTTCTCTATGAAGATTGTCCAATATAAAGTCACTCTCGAAATACTGCCTAAAGTCTAGTTTTGGATTAGGCTCACCTTCTTCAACAGTTTCTGGATCTTGACCAAAAAATAATTCTTTATCTCTAGCTGAGATAGGTGGTGTTGTATCATCTCTATATGGGTTAAAGTTATCGGGGTTATACTTAACAATTACCGTTCCATCTCCAATAAACTTATTTTTGATATCAATTGAAGGTTCTCCATTTAACCTAAAATAGTTGTTTTCATCTTGTCCTTCTGGAATATAAATATATTTCACACCAGTATTTCGCAAATGATCCTTACTTCCCTGAGAGTTAATATAAGTGTTGTCATATTTATATTCATATTTATAACCAGTCTCCTCTGAACCAGACAAAACCTCACGATGTGGTTTAAAAATAATCGCTTGAGTATTGAAATTATTAATCCCATTTGGGATTGTTATGATATTAGAGGTAATTATCATTCCATCTTGCCAATCAACGCTCGTCCAGGGAAGATTAAATAGTATCTCATTGTTTGTGACTAAAGGCCCCCTCAACTTCCCTAGTGAACCGTTTTTTGGCATTATGACACGTTGATTCGTTACCAATGAATCCAGAGCGTACGCTTTTCCAGCAGATTGTGGAAAGACAAAATCCACTGGGTCTTCAGAGGTATCTACAGCAACGATACCACCAGGTTGTAAAACATTAACCTGTTGTAGTGTTAGATCTGACATGTTAATTTCATATTCTTTAGAAACAGTCCTGTTTGTCTTGCCTAAATAACCTAATGATTTAATTTGTATATATCGCAAGACATTATCCACTTCATCAATATCTTTATCTTTTAGATATGTTATAGATACGTGTGCTTTTGCCTTTTCATTCATGAGTGTTCCATAGTCAATGACTGCATATTTATTAACATCATCATAAATATCATCAAAGTGATCAGGATCTGATATATCAAAAAGCGAATCTATAAAATCTTCAATTAATTTATCATTGACTTCAAAATCTTCTTTGTTATCGATAGATTCTTCAATTTTCTCAACTAAGTAAGCCTGTAATGGCTCATCATACTTATAAAGACCTGCTTCTGCAAGATAGATTACAGAACTGTGGTCTGATGATTTCTTTGTACGCATAAAGTTACCTAAGGCAGCTTGTGAGGCTGATGTAACAATGATGACGAGTGTTAAAAAGATGACCAGTACAGTTATTAAGGCTGCACCGTCTTCATTATTTAATGTTTGACTAATTCTGTCTGAGATAGATTTTCTTTTCATGTCGCACCTCTCTGGTCTTTGTTTCACTTATTATAATTAAATTTAGATAGTCTCCTTCTGGTGAATCGACTTTAGTAAGTTCAAATTCATTAACGCGATCCATTAATCTTTGACTATTTCTATAGAGTACTTCATCTTTAAGCTCGTAGGTCATTTTAACTTGATTACCTGCGTCATCTTTTAAGGGTTCTAAAACACCTTTTTTATTCACAAGAAACTTTAGAGTCACAACACCTGAACTTTCTTCGACTTCCATAAATTGTGTTGACCTTCTAACATCGGATTCTACAATTTGAGACACTGTTCTTAAGGTATCTTGAGCTTCTATGTATTGTGATTGGTCTAGATTCATTTCAAAGACTCGGACAAACATAAAATAGACGGCTGCCAAAAGAATCGTGGTTACAAACATTGCTATAACAACTTCGATGAGGGTAAATCCTTTCTTATTGTTCATAGCGTAGGTACTCCAACGTTTCAAATTTAATTCCGTCTTTTTCTACTATTATATTTATTATTTTTGTGTCATCTTTAAAAATTAGTGTTATCGATGTATCATGAGCATTACCTAAATTAGTAAACTCTTTGTCATCAACACTATAAAAATGGCCGACATCGAACTCTATATCCATTGCATTCGTACAAACTGACTCTTCATTAACACACAAACCATACGTTTTTAGTCGTGATTTGAATTGTGTTTCATCAAGTGCTTCATTTGCGATATAGGATATGTTCTCTGCGACATAGTTTCCCATCTCTTGTAGGTCCATCTTCTTACGTGAGTGGATGTTACTTTGTCCAGCATATGTAATTATTGGATATGCCATAACTACCGCAATCATAAAAACGGCGAGCGCGACAACCACCTCAACCAAAGTTAAACCTTTTCTATTAAAAAAATTGTTCCCCATAAACACATATTATTCCCCTTATACATTTACAAATATTCCCCATCTATAATTTATACTTAGTATACGCTATCTCTAAACGCTTTGCAACGCTTTCATAAAGTGCTTTTTTGTTAAAAAGAAAAACTCTATGTCAGTAACATAGAGCTTTAATTTAAATATGTTGATCAATTGCCACAGAAAGTCGTGGTATAATCTGATTTTTTCGAGATACAACATCCGGTAAGATAGATAGTTTTTCGCCTTCTTTATTAGGGAAAGCTTCTCTTACTGCTGCATCCAACTTCCCTGCACCCAGTATAATGGATCCATTATCTGATACAGATGTGAAGACAACAACCAGTAAATCAAGGTAATTCTCCTTAACAAACTCATTCATACCTTTACTAAAGTCATCAAGTAACTTTTTAACTTCACTAAACTCATAGACCACCACTTGTGATACCATGACGTGTTGTCCACTAATCGTGAACTTTTTAATATCTTGAGTAATGATTTCTTTATAACTTTTCTTCTTGAGTGAAGATGTGACTTCAAAGATATCTTTTGCATAAGCTTCAATATCAAGATTTGCGTTTTCTGCAAGTTGATGTGCCAAATCATGATCTTGAGTTGTTGTGGTTGGTGATTTTAAATTCAGTGTATCTGATATTAAAGCACCTAAGAGAAGTGCCGCAATATATTCTGGAATCTCTACACGATATTCATTATAAATCTTTGTGATTATTGATGCAGTTGAACCTATAATCTCATTTCTAAATAGAATTGGCTTTGTAGTACTTAAGTCACCAATCTTATGATGATCAATAACTTCTAATACTTCTGCTTCTTCAATTCCTTCAACAGATTGAGAATATTCATTATGGTCAACCAGTATCAATCGTTTACTGCGTCTGTTTAACACGTGATATCTTGACACAAATCCGTAGATTCTATTTTGATCATCCAGTACTGGATAAGCACGATACCGCGTTTTTAACATACGACGCCCTACGTCTTCAACAAACTCACTCTTATTAAAGAATACAAGGTCTGTTGTCATGACTTCTTTAACAGAGGCTGAGAAAAATAGGAAACGCGATGTATTTAAAGTACCAAGTGACGACATGACAATTGCACAGTTGTGTTCTTTCGCCTTCTCGACGACTTGTGGTGCAATTGAATCGGTCCAAACCGTAACAATACAGGAAGCTCCTTTTTCAATTGCATCAATTTGCGATTGGACATCATTGCCTATAATGACAAGTCTGTCTTCAAGTTCATAATGTCTTAATTTAGTTGAAGCAATTGCTACAATGCTAACTTTACCATTAAAACTAAAATCAAGGGGTGCATAAACAATACGTCCCTCAATAGTTTTAGCAATATTCTCAACAGAAGTACGGGATAACATATCAATGGTATGGGCTGTATCTCCAACAGCAACATAACTTAGATTGGAGTTCGTAACAACACCCAGAAGCTGGTTCTTTTCATTAACAACCGCAAGCGCTTGTCTTCCAGTTGAATTCATAATATCCATTGCTTCACGTATCGTTGTATCAATTGTAATAGTTTTAACATCATCCATTTCAATTTCTTCAAGGGTTGCGCGAGCATCTTTTAGTAATAATGGTTTTGTTTGTTCAAATCTATCAAGTAAGTATTTTGTTTCATCATTAATTGGTCCTAAGCGACATGCAACGGCATTCATCCCAAGTGATTGCTTAAAGTGAGCATATGCAATTGCTGAAACGATGGAGTCGGTGTCTGGGTATTTATGTCCTACAACAAATACCAAATCCTGGCGGCTTATCATCTAAATCACTTCCAT
>CAYPHX010000045.1:0-10472 GCA_964410635.1 uncultured Erysipelothrix sp.
CTTTCTGATTTTGTCTTCAAACTAATCATAATTGGAAGCATCACTTTTTGCTAGTTATGGTCTCACATCAATTGTAACTCTACATAAGTATTATATTAGTGTTTTTCTTTTACTTGATTTTTAAGAGTTTGCGTGTATAATATATTTATAAACGTCGATAAGGACACGATTTTATAATGATGGATATAGAGAGTGAAGTGGATGGTGCAAACTTCTCGAAATCGTATAAAGTTACCACCTTTGAGTGAGTTTTGAAAAACTCCGTAATTTCTGCGTTAAAGAAAAAAGAAGTGCACATATTTTGTGAACTAAGGTGGTACCGCGATGATTCGTCCTTAGATGATCGGGGTATTTTTTTATGCAAGGAGCTGAAAGCAATGTTAAATATTAAAGAAGATGCAAGACTGAATGTACTCAATCACTCGTCTGCACACGTGATGGCACAAGCTATCAAAAGAATTTATCCAGAAGCAAAATTCTGGGTTGGGCCTGTCATTGAAGATGGTTTTTACTATGACATCGATTTAGGTGATAAAGTAATTACTGAAGAAGACTTCCCAAAAATTGAAAGAGAAATGAAAAAAATCTCTAAAGAAGCGAAATATATCGTTAGAGAAGAACTTACAAAAGAGGAAGCATTAGAACTATTTAGTGATGATCCATATAAGATTGATCTGATCACAAATAACTTATCAGATGATGATGTAGCAATTACAGCATATCGTCAAGGAGAGTTTGTTGACTTATGTCGTGGACCCCATGTTGCTTCAACAAAAGAAGTAAAACACTTTAAACTTACAAAAGTATCCGGTGCATACTGGAAGGCGGATGCCAACAATAAAATGTTACAACGTGTTTATGGTATTAGCTTCGATACAGATGAAGATTTACAAAAATACTTAGACTGGTTAGAAGCAGCCAAAGCAAGAGACCACAAGAAATTGGGTCGTGAGTTAGACTTATTCATGTTTAGTGAATATGGACCAGGATTTCCTTTCTGGCTAAAAGATGGTGTTACACTGAAAGACTTACTGCTTGATTACTGGAAGAAAGTACACATTGAACGAGGATACGAATTCGTAGAAACACCTGCAATGTTATCAAAAGCATTATGGGAAACATCAGGTCACTGGGATAACTACCAAGACAACATGTATATATCAGAAATTGATAATCGTGAGTTTGCGGTAAAACCAATGAACTGTCCAGGAAGTATTCTAGCTTACAAACACTCACTCTACTCATATAGAGATTTACCTTTACGTATGGCTGAGTTGGGTCATGTTCACCGTCATGAAGCAAGTGGTGCATTAAACGGCTTATTTAGAGTACGTGCATTTACACAGGATGATGCACATATTTATGTTACACAAGATCAAATCGAAGCAGAAGTTCTAGAGATCATTGATTTCTTAGATGAAGTCTACTCAGTATTTGGTTTAACATATGATATTGAACTATCAACAAGACCTGAAGCAGATTACATTGGAACAAAAGAAATTTGGGACGAATCTGAAACAGCACTTAAAAATGCATGTATTAAAGCAGGAAAAGACTTCGTGATAAACGAAGGGGACGGTGCATTCTACGGTCCTAAATTAGACTTTAAAGTAAGAGACTCACTCAATAGAACATGGCAATGTGGTACAGTTCAGTTAGATATGAACTTACCAGATAGATTTGACTTATCATATATTGATGCGAATGGTGAACGTGTACAACCAGTTATGTTACACCGCGTTATCTTTGGATCAGTTGAAAGATTCATTGGAATCTTAATTGAACACTTCGCAGGAGCATTCCCATTATGGTTATCTCCAAAACAAGTTACAATCATTCCAGTTAATGCTGAATACCACTTAGACTATGCACATGAAGTTGAAAAAGAACTCAAGAAACATGGAATCCGTGTTAATGTTGATGGACGTAATGAGAAGTTAGGTTATAGACTGCGTGAAGCCCAAACAGCTAAAACTCCAATTCAATTAATTATTGGAGATAAAGAAGTAGAGAATAATACAGTAAACATTCGTCGTTATGGAGAACGCAATCAACATACAGTTTCAGTTCAGGCATTTGTTGAACTGATACTTGATCAAGTTGAAAATAAAGTTTATAGATTACAAACACAAGAATAAATTAAAAGCGAACAGAAACTTGATAAAATCCCCATTGAGTAGACCCCAAAAAAATTGAATTTGGAGTCTACGAAAATGGAGGGTCATATCACTCAATCTGTTCGTTTTTTTTATGCAAAGAAAAAGAGCCGCAGCTCTTTTATAAATTATTAACGTAGGAAAGCACGAAGCATCCATGTGTGTTTTTCGAAACTATGTTTGGTTGCGATTAACATATCATTAGTTACATCATCACCTGACTCAGCTGTCATATCGATTCCTTGTTTTAATTTACCGATAATGATTGTAAAGTCATTTTTAACTGATTGTACCATTTCTTTGTGATCCATCTTTTCTTTATAAGGATGTTCTTTGATCCATGATTGGTCAAGGAATTCTTGTAATGTTGAGATAGGATCTAACTCTAGAGCTAACATTCTTTCAGCAAACTCATCGAGATATCCGTTGACCTCATCGTAGTAGTCTTCAAAGGTTTCGTGTAAAGTAAAGAATGTATCTCCCTCTACATACCAATGGTATTGGTGCAACTTAATGTATAGGACACCCATTGTTCCTACAAGTTGATTTAAGTAATTTTCAACCATAATATTACCTCCTATATTCATATTATAGCGCTTTCTTCTCATGATTCAAAGTAAACGCATCATAAACGTTGTTTTCATAAATGTAAAGTTTTCAATGTAATTATGAAAGAATTACATTTAATTCATGAAAAGGCTTGTAACTTATAAAAATACATGATATTATCATCTCACAAGATAAAGGAGAAACGTTATGAAGAGATTTATCAAGTATTCGATGATGGCTCTTGTTGCACTAAGCTTAGCGGCATGTTCAGCAAATGATAAACCATCAGGAAGTACCAAGTTAGCACTTGGAGTAAACTATGACCTCAGCGGCGCAGGCGCCCAATACGGTGAAGCAGAACTCAAAGGAACTAAACTTGCGATTAAACTATACAACGAGGCCGGTGGCTTCGAAGGGGAAGATGTTGAGCTCATTATTGTCGATGGTAAATCCGATCCACAAGAAGCTTATCAGGGCCAAATGAAATTGGCAGAAGATGGTGTGTTTGGTATTGTAGGAGCTACAATTTCAAGTACATCAGAACAAGCAGTACGTGCCTCAGGAGAAGCTGAAGTACCTACAGTATCACCATCCGCAACAGCAGACGCTGTTACAAACGATGGTAGTGCAGGTTATCCATATGGATACCGTGTTTGTTATTCTGATATGTTCCAGGCAGTAACAATGGCGAACTTTACAAAAGATAAAGGATTTACAAAAGTAGCAGTTATTGGAGATAACTCCAGTGAATATGCACAAGGACTTTCTAAAAAGTATGCTGAAACTGTAAAAGATTTAGGTATTGAAGTTGTCATGACTGAATACTATACAGCAGGAGACTCTGACTTCTCAGCAATGCTAACTAAAGTAAAAGGAAATGCGGATATTGAAGCACTCTTTATTCCCGGTTACTATAGTGAAGTGGGTCCATTACTAAATCAAGCACACGAACTGGGTGTTAATTTACCAGTACTTGGTGTTGATGGTTATGAAAGTGATGAATTTGTTAAATTAGCTGGAGAAGCAGCACTTAACAATGTTTTCTATACAAACCACTACTCTACACTGATTGATTCAGAACTTCATACAAAATTCGTTGAAGCATTCGAAAAAGAATATGGTGAAAAACCAAATGGTTTCTCAGCGCTAGCATACGATGCAACTAATCTATTATTAGATGCACTAGATCGTGCAGGAGAGCCAGATCCTAAGAAAGTCAATGAAGCAATCCAGAGTACAAAAGACTTTGAAGCAGTAACAGGAGTCATTTCAATTAATGATCTACATAATGCTGAAAAGGCAACTTACGTTGTTGAACTAAAAGATGGTGTCGAAGTAGACGCAACAATCGTTCAACCTTAAGCATAGTATATGAGGGCGAGGGAAACTCGCCCTATTTTATCTTTTAAATTCAGAGAGGAGGATTGTATAACTCAAATTGAGTTATGCAAAGGATACATGGAACAAATTGTACAACAAATTTTAAACGGACTTACGATTGGTAGTATCTATGCGCTCATTGCCTTAGGATATACGATGATTTACGGTATTATGAAACTCATTAACTTTGCTCATGGTGAAGTCTTTATGTTAGGAGCATATATGTCTTATGTTGGGATGGTTAAACTCAACATGCCCTTTTTTGCTGCCTTAATCTTCTCAATGGTAGTATCTGGCTTTGTCGGATTTCTCATTGAGCGTATTGCATATCGACCGTTAAGGGATTCAAGTCGTGTTAGCGCCTTAATTACTGCGATTGGTGTTTCAATACTAATGCAAAACCTTATTATTCGTTACTTTGGTGCTGATATTATTGCGCTACCTAAAGTAGAACTATTGAGATCATTTACAATTGGTGGGATTGTCATTAGTGGTAATCAAATTGTTATATTCTCAATCACAATATTCTTACTCATTGTATTACAATACATTGTTTATAAAACTGACTTTGGACGTGCGATGCGTGCAGTTTCAACAGATGCTGAAGCAGCATCATTGATGGGAATTGATGTCAATAAAACCATTACCATTACCTTTGTACTGGGAAGTGTTTTAGCGGCAGCAGCGGGGACTTTAGTCGCGAACTATTATAGTAACATCACACCACTTATGGGTGTAGCAAGAGGGCTTAAAGCGTTCATTGCGGCAGTATTTGGTGGTATTGGGCTACTAAATGGTGCAGTATTGGGAAGTTTTGTGATTGGTGGTATCGAAACTGTAATCGCTATGACAAAATTCACAATGTGGCGTGAAGCAGCAGTCTACTTTGTGCTCATCATCATTCTGATTGTAAAACCAACAGGATTATTAGGTAAGAAAGGTGGTCAGAAAGTATGAAGAAAACGAGTAAGAGAATCAATTCAGGAACCCTTATTTGGATTTTAATTGCAGCAATTGGCCTTGTATTGTTTAACTTTCTAATTGCTAAAGGCATCTTAAAAAGATCATCGGAAATTGCAATTATTACAGTTCTTATCAATATTATGTTGGCTTCATCCTTAAACTTAATTTTAGGAGTGGCAGGACAGTTTTCACTGGGACATGCTGGTTTTATGGCCATTGGTGCCTATAGTGTCGCGATTGTTATGGCAAAAATGCCATCAACACTCGGATTTGTATTAGGAATCCTAGCAGGACTTGTAATTACAACCATTGTTTCACTCATCGTAGCTATTCCAACACTACGTTTAAAAGGTGACTATTTAGCAATCGCAACCTTGGGTGTTGCCGAGATTATTAGAATTGTTATTACCAATTTAAATGATATTACAGGTGGTGCAATTGGTATGAGAAACATTCATAAAGTACCAAACTTTTCAATGATCTATATTGCAACAGTAATTACACTTGTTATTCTTACAATGCTTAGAAACTCGCGTTTTGGACGCGCATGGAAAGGTGTTCAAGAGGACGAGATTGCTTCAGCTGCAATGGGGATTAACCTTACAAGAAAGAAAGTGTCAGCCTTCTTGATTGGTGCCTTAATAGCCTCTGTTGCAGGTGCGATTTTCGCATCATACTTCACAATTATTCAACCTGTTACTTTTGATTTCAACAAATCAGTTGATATCTTGGTTATTGTTGTATTAGGTGGGCTGGGAAGTTTTACTGGAACAGTTTTATCTGCTTCAGTTATTGGATTTATTAATGTCTTCTTCCAAGGATTTGCGCAAGAACGCGTTATTATTTACTCCATTTTATTAATTGTTATGATGATCTTTAAACCAGGTGGTTTACTGGGTAGTCTTGAGATAAGTTTTAAAAATATCAACTTGAAGAAATTCAAGAAAAATAAAGGAAAGGAGATAAGTCAATGAGTCTACTTACCGTTAAAAATCTAACACAAAGATTTGGTGGTGTTGTCGCCGTATCAGATGTTTCATTAGATATTAAAAAAGGACAAAAAGTCGGAATTATTGGGCCAAACGGTGCAGGGAAAACTACATTTTTCAACTGCTTAACAGGATTTTACACCCCTACAGAAGGAAGTGTCGAATATAAAAATGAAGCAGGGAAAATTACTGAACTCCAAAAATTACGAGTCGATAAAATTACAGCATTGGGATTCGCAAGAACTTTTCAAAATATACGTTTATTTAAAGACTTATCACTTTTGGAAAACATTAAAATTGCGATGGATTATAATATTAAATATAATCACTTAGATGCTATTTTAAGAACTAAGAACTATTATCGTGAAGAAAGAATTATTGATGAGAAGGCCAAACAATTTCTTGATATAACAGATTTAATTGAGAAAAGAGATTGGAAAGCAGGGGCTCTATCTTATGGTGATCAAAGAAGACTTGAAATTGCACGTGCACTTGCAACTGGTGCAAAAACATTATTCTTAGATGAGCCTGCAGCGGGTATGAACCCTCAAGAAACACAAGATCTTATCCATTTCATTAATCTAATTCATGAAAAATTTGATCTAACAATCGTTCTTATCGAACATGATATGAACTTGGTTATGACAGTGTGCGAGCATATTTACGTATTGAATTATGGCGAACTCATTGCTTCAGGAAATCCTAAATCTATTAGAGAAAATCCAATCGTTATTGATGCTTACTTAGGAACAGGAGATTAACTATGTTAAAAGTAAAAAACTTAGATGTAAAATATGGTGAAATTCATGCTCTTAAAAATGTATCAATTGATGTAACTGATGGTAAAATCATCACATTGGTTGGTGCCAATGGTGCAGGAAAAAGCACTTTGCTAAAAACTATATCAGGACTATTAAAGCCAACAAGTGGTGAGATTCTCTTTAAAGAGGAAAGAATAGATGGACTTAAACCACAGAATATTGTTAAAAAAGGTGTTATTCATGTACCTGAAGGAAGACGTATCTTCTCAGGAATGACGGTAGAAGAAAATCTACGTTTAGGAGCCTTTACACGAAAAGACAAATCAAAGCTTCATGAAGATATGGAATTGATCTACAAACGCTTTGAAATACTGGGTGTTCGAAAACATCAAAATGCTGATACATTATCAGGAGGCGAACAACAGATGCTTGCTTTATCAAGAGCACTTTTATCACAACCTAAGCTACTCTTATTGGATGAGCCCAGTATGGGTCTTGCGCCTTTAATTGTTAAGCAAATTTTTGAAATCATTCAAGAGACAAACCGTGATGGTATGACGATTCTATTGATTGAACAAAATGCACATAAAGCATTAGAAATTGCTGATTATGCTTATATTATCGAAGGTGGTGCCATTAAGATGGAAGGGCCCGCTGAAGAAGTTAGAGAAAGTGAGCGCGTTAAGGAAATATATCTAGGCGGTTCATAATGAAAAAGAACTCTATTTACCAAAGGTAAGTGGAGTTTTTTTACTTTTTTGGGTAAAAGGATTGATTCTTATCTAAAAAGCTTTATGATATAATGAGTTTGCAAATGATTTGCAAAGAGAGGTCGGAAATATGAAAAGAATCCTAATACTACTGAGTTTACTTGTTTTAATGAGTGGATGTATCGCTCAGGACAATCACAATAAAGTGAATGTTGCTGTATCATTTTACCCATTAGAATACTTTGCAAAAGAGATAGGACAAGAACATGTCAATGTTTTTAATGTTTTATCAAATGGGATGAGTGCCCATGATTATGAACCTTCTATACAAGATAGAGTTAAGATAGAAGAAGCTGATATATTCATTCATAATGGTTTTCATTTAGAACACTGGGTTGATAAGACAATCGAAGCAATTAATTTAGACTCAATTACGGTTATAAACAGTTCAAAAGGGATAGAACCTCTTTATCATGATGACCATCCAGATCCACATATCTGGCTTGACCCAAAAACTGCCATGGTTCAAGTAGATAATATTCTTGAGGCATTACTTCAAGTAGATCCCAAGAATGAATCAGACTATATTAGAAACTACAATGACTTAGTTAATAGGATGAATAATTTAAATGAGGCCTATGAGTCTTACCTTAGTTCTACTGTTGATGGTTCTATTGTTCTTGAGCATGAAATATTTTCTTACTTGAGTTCAAGATTTGACTTTAATCAATACAGTATCTCAGGATATCTACCAGAAACAGAGCCATCATTTCAGCAGTTAGACCGTATTATTCATAAGATTGAAGATGATAACATACCTAGTTTACTATTATCACGTTATAGTTCACTAAAGGTTGCTGAAGTATTAGAAAAAGAAACAGGGATCAATGTTGTACTGATTGACCCGCTAGAAATAAGACCTACAGATAAAGATTACATTGAAGTTATGAATGATAACTTAAATGCATTGAAGGAGGTATTGTCAAATGAAGCCAATACTAAAGATTAAAGATGTTCATTTTGCCTATGATAAAAACGAAGTCTTATGTTCAGTTAATATGGATATTTATCAACAGGATTTCTTCATTTTAACAGGCGATAACGGAACAGGTAAGTCAACCTTAATTCGATTGATACTTGATTTTCTAAAACCGAATATCGGTAATGTTTCTCTAGAAACTAAGAATATTGGCTATATATCACAAAAAGGATTACAGAGTTTTAAAGACTTTCCAGCTTCTGTGTATGAAGTGATTGCGATGCGTATGCCAGAAACAAACTTCTTTAACCAAAAATCTAAATCCATTAAAGAACGTGTATTAAAAACATGTAAGCTGGTCGATATTGAAGATCTTATGGATAAAAGAATCTCTGATCTTAGCGGGGGTCAACTGCAACGTGTTCTAATTGCTAGAGAACTTGTTTGTGATTTAGATTTACTGATTTTAGATGAACCCAGTAATGGATTAGATAAAAAGAGTATCAAAAACTTGATGCAGCTTCTATCTAAATTAAATAAAGAGGGTTTAACCATTGGTATGGTCTCGCATCACACAGAAGATATATTAGAAGATGGTCTTAAGGTCTTTGAACTTAAAGATACCCATCTTTATGAGGTGAATCATGCATCTATTTAGATATGAATTTATGAGAACAGCCTTTTTAGTAGGTACGATAGTCGCACTTGTTGTTCCATTTATTGGATCAATCATGGTTTTTAAACGCATGTCGATGATGGGTGAAGCTTTATCACATGTCTCTTTATTAGGGGTTATATTAGGTTTGATGTTGAATGTAAATCCAATTGTAGGTGCCATTATTATGACTCTATTAGCGAGTTTATCTATTGAATATGTTCGTAAGAAACTAAAAGGTTATCATGAACTTGCACTTACAATTATTACCTCAATTGGTATTGGTTTATCAGGTATCTTGATGGGGTTTTCTAATACAGGCGCCAATTTTGATTCATTTCTTTTTGGAAGTATTCTGACAATATCTTCAATAGAGATGATGATATCCATAGGTTTAAGTATCCTTGTGATTGTGGTATCTATTAAATATTATAGAGCGTTTTTTATGATGAGTTTTGATGAAGAAAGTGCTGTTTTATCTGGTATTAATGTTTCTAGGATGAATCTCATCTTTACTGTTTTAACGGCGATTACAGTATCTATTACATCACGAATTGTAGGTGCACTTATTGTTTCATCCCTTATGATTATTCCAATAGCAAGTGCAATGCAAGTCTGTAAAACATATAGAAACACATTGCTATTAGGAATCTTTATATCAGTCATATCAGTCTGGCTTGGTTTATATACAGCTTATATTGTGCCATTTGGGATAAAGCCTGGTGGTGCGATTGTAATTGCTTCTGCTTTAATCTTGATGGTTATATTACTGTATAAATCCATTCGATCAAAGATAGAACATGAGTAATCTGAGTCTTGTTTTAAGTAATATCGGACAAATCTTTGTTTTATCCTTTCTTTTTCTCCTTATTTAGCTTAGTGTAGTATTTATAACTAATTTAGAAGAATAGATTTCAGGGGTAAAATTATATGAAGTATGTTGAGTTGTATAAAAGATATATGTATAAAGTTGTTGAAGGTATTATAAATGTATGGGATCCCATCAGTCTTATTAGTGTGGGAGCTCCATACGATGAGTATGCACCAGAGGTTGATGCTTTTATTGAGGGGTTTGATTTCTCGATGAATGCAAAAGAGATTAAAGACTTATTAAATAGTGTCTTTGAACATTTTTTTAATAATGATGATAACCAAATATATCATGTTGATCCACTGGAATTAGAAGAAGCATCTGAGAGAATCTATGAAGAAATAGAGTTTTTCAAAGAGTACTTTCCAATAGAAATGACAAGTGCTTATTCGTAAGTATTCTTTTGGTTCAATGTAATAGTAAGTTCCGTATTTCTAGTTTTATAGAAAAGAGTAGAAT
>CAYPHX010000046.1:0-10311 GCA_964410635.1 uncultured Erysipelothrix sp.
TTCAAGATCACTAAGTGAAGCTGGTGTCCCATATGACAATGCCGTGGCAGAAGCAACATTTAAGTCAATCAAAACCGAGTTTGTCTATCCGAATAGATTTGAAAACCTGCAGCAGTTAAAACAAGAGTTATCAGTATACGTATGGTGGTTTAATAATAAACGATACCATCAAACATTAAATTACTTAACGCCTGTACAGTACCGTTTTGAAAATGCTATATAGAAGAGTGTCCACTATAAGGTTGACATTCCAAGTTGTATAAAGATGCAACTCATACCCTTTATATATACTTTTAAATTCATCCAACTTGGGTTTCATTTTTGCTTGAATATCTTTTTCTTTTTTTTCTACTTTTTCAGCTAAATAATATAGTGGGTACAAAATTACATTTACAACAATACTTAAAAATATCAGAGCGACGCCATGATTCCTTACAAGATTTAAAATAAAGATAAATAGTACACCAATTACTTTTGCTAATGGTTCTATAAAATATGTTTCGATTGCAAACACTCCTACTCTTATTACAAAATTACAATATTCTAATTTTACACCTCTTTATCAACATTACTACTGTATGGACAAAGTTTATATCATTTCTTAATTAATTCTTAATAACTGAAAATAGATTAATGTCACCTGAGTTTAGTTTTAACAACACAGAAGGTACTAAAAAATTGAATGGTATTTCTCTAAATGGTATAATTTTATAAGGAGGTCGATGAGAATGAAGAGAATTTTCGACTTAGAATATAAGGATTTTATGAGTTTTAGTAAACAAGAACTTTTAAAGTCAATCGCTTACTCAGAAGGACGTACAGTCATGTCTGAAACTGTAATAAGTATCATGCCACTTTTAGATGGTATATCAAATGCTGAAACAGCCAGTGCTTTTGGAGCAGATATGGTGACATTAAATACATTTAACTTTGAAACACCTTTTATATTTGGCTATGATGATCTTGAAACAGATATGTTTGGTGGCATCAATCAATATGGCGATGTCATTAATAAAAAAATCAAAGAGAATGTAAAAAACGATAACTATATTAAAGAGTTTAAGTCACGCGTGGGGCGTTTCGTAGGGGTTAATATGGAACCAGTACCAGATCATATCCCTTATCCTGAAGGCATGCGCCTGAATAAGAAAAATGTACTGCGTGCAAAAAAACTTGGTTTTGATTACATTGTCGTAACCGCCAATCCCAAAACACATATTGGAAACGATGAGATTGTTCAGGGGATTAAATTAATTCGTGAACTCTTACATGATGATGTCTTAATTATTGCTGGTAAAATGCATGGGGCAGGATCTGGTAATATCTATTCAGAAGATGTTATTGAAGATTTCATCAAAGCAGGTGCTGATATCATCTTAACGCCAGCTGCCGGTACAGTACCAGGTGTAGATTATGACTTGATGAAATCATTTGTTGATACAATTCATAAATATGGTGCACTTGCGATGAGTACCATTGGTACATCTCAAGAAGGCGCAACAACATCAGTCATAGAAAAACTGGCACTGGATGCAAAAAGTGCGGGTGTTGATATTCAACATATTGGGGATGCTGGCTTTGCAGGCATGGCTACTCCAGAGAATATTATGGCAATGTCTATTGCCATTCGTGGTAAACGTCATACATACAGACAAATTGCACGTTCAAAACGTCGCTAAAAGAAAAAACGTCGATTACTTCGACGTTTTTTTCTTAACTTTAAACTTTACAACACGATAATTCAAACCATAACGTGTTGGGACAAGGACTGCTTGCATAGGGATGTCATTTACAATGACATTGGGCATCATACTATTATCCAAAATTTCTAACTTCTTATCTTCTCTTTTAGCATACTGAATCAACTCTAAAATAAAATCTTCTTTAGTGTTGATTCCCTCTTCTGGTAAAAAACCCATTCTAAGTAAGGGAAAGTTTCTAGAAAGAAAATCTGATATGCTATCAAAAAATTTGATAATGGGGTGTGGCTTATAGAAATCGAATACTTTGTTAGTGTAAACATGTGATGCAATCTCTGTCTCTTCTTCAAGCATTTCTAATAGCTTAATACTAAGCTCTATATCTTCTTTTTGTGATCTGAGCTCTATAAGTGTTTCTTGAACTGCAGCTTGAGTCGTTATAGTACGATTCAGTATATCTGCAATAACTTTTATAGGTATCTTTAAGTTTCTTAAAAACTTGATTCTCAATAAGAGTTGTACATCATCTTTGGAATATTCTCTATAAGAATTGGATGCATTTCTTTTTGGATTAATGAGTCCTTGTTCTTCATAGTATCTGAGTGTGTTGGAATTAATGCCTGTATATTCTTCTACTTCTTTTATCTTCATATGGTCCTCCATATCCTTACTTTAAACCCTTGAGTAAGACTAAGGTCAAGCTTTTATACCAATCTTATAACAAAATCTACTAATTTATTGAAAAGCGAACATAAATTAATATGTCCGCTATATTTTTAATCTTTCATACCATATTCTTTTTCGAGATACTCTGAGTATGTTGATAGTCTATCAATGATCGTACCATCATCTTTGATCTCAACGATTCTATTTGTAATAGTTTCAACAAATTCTCTATCGTGACAAACAAACATTAACTCTCCCTTATAATCAATCAATGAGTTGTTTAGTGCTTGAATTGATTCTAAGTCAAGGTGATTTGTTGGGTCATCTAGAAGCAGTAAGTTGGGTGCTTCTAACATCGCTTTAGACATCATACAGCGTGCTTTTTCTCCACCAGATAATACGTTGATTGCCTTAAGAGGTTCATCTCCACTAAATAACATTCTACCTAGAAACCCTCTAATATATCCTTGATCATCTATATCTGTATAGTGTGATAACCAGTTTAAGATGGGTTCATTTCCTTCAAAGAACTCACGGTTATCACGGGGAATATATGATTTAGTCACAGTTTGTCCAAGTGAAATTGTTCCTGAGTCTGCTGTTACTTTTCCATCAATAAGGTCTAGTAATAAAGATGTTTTTAATGGGTCACCCATTAATAGAATCTTATCCCCTTTATTAATAGTGAGTGATACGTTCTCAATACTTGCTTCGTCTGTTTTCTTGGAAACAGATTCTAAATGCAGTATTGATTTTCCTGATTCTCTTTCTGGTTTGAACTCTATAAATGGATATTTTCTGCGACTTGGTTGTAAGTCATCCAGTTCAATCTTGTCTAGTGTTCTTTTTCGAGAAGTTGCTTGTTTGGATTTTGAAGCATTGGCTGAGAACCTTGCGATGAAGTCTTCCAGCTCTTTAATTCTCTCTTCCTTTTTCTTATTTTTGTCTTTTAATTGTCTTGAAATTAACTGACTGGTTTCATACCAGAAATCATAGTTACCTGAGAATATTTTTATATTTCCATAATCAACATCTGCAATGTGTGTACATACTTTGTTTAAAAAGTGTCTGTCATGACTTACCACAATGACAGTGTTTTTATAGTTTATTAAAAATTCTTCTAACCATGCGATGGCTTTAACATCTAAGTTGTTGGTTGGTTCATCCAAGAGTAGTGTGTTTGGTTCACCAAATAAGGCTTGTGCAAGTAGGACCTTAACTTTATCGCCACCACTGAGTTCTGCCATTTTTAAATCATGTTGATTTGATTTAATACCTAAACCATCTAAGAGTGTGGCTGCATCACTTTCTGCATTCCAGCCGTTCATTTCGCCATATTTGGCTTCTAGTTCTCCTGCTAATATACCATCTTCTTCTGAGAAGTCAGCTTTTGCATAAAGTGCATCTTTTTCTGTCATTATTTTATAGAGTGCTTCATTTCCCATCATGACCGTATCCAAGACTGTATAGGCATCATATGCGAACTGATCTTGTTTTAACATATATAGTGTTTCATTATCTGGAATATATACATGTCCTGAATTGGGTTCTAACTCTTTACTTAAGACTCTAAAAAAAGTTGATTTTCCTGCGCCATTGGCTCCAATGAGGCCATAGCAATTACCGTCTGTAAATTTTAAGTTAACGTGTTCATATAGGACTTGTGATCCAAATTGTACTGTAATATCTCTTACTTCTATCATTAATAGTGCTCCTTTGTCCGTCGGCTTATTATACCATAGTTTAATAAACTTAAGTCTATCAAACACAGCCTTATCTTTGATGCTTTAAAATTAATACTTATTTAAGATCCATATCAAATTAAAACAAGACATCTTAAGACGTCTTGTTTTAGAAATCACTTAAATACAAACTCACATTCTACCTCATTGTTGTCTGTATCAAAAGATACTTCTTTGAACTTTAATTTATTTACTATATATTGCATTGCAGTATTATTTTTCACATAGTTCATTTGCACTTTTGGTATCTTTTTTTCTTGGGCTAGTTTCATTACTTCTTTGCTTTAATACCATAACCTTGACCTTGATTGTTCTTATCGATGAGTAAACGCCATACAAGTAGATAGTCAGAATCTATCTCAAGCAGTATAAAGCCTACGACATTGTCTTTGTAGGTGATTGCATATGGAAACACATCACCATTGTCTCTATAAAGCCATGCATCAGCAAGTGATTTAACAATTGGCGCAACAAATTTTTTTGATTTTTACTTATAGTAACTTTCAGTACATCATCGTAATTACTTTCATCAATATTATCAATCTTTACACCCTTTATTTTGGTTCTCCCATTTCTTAGATACCAAAATAGTCTTGAAGTATGGCGACACCTTTATCTTTAAGTACGTGTTTTGTTACTTCACATGGGTATTGCATTGTTTCAAAGACAATCTCACTACTATTAAATGGCACTTCTTTTAGTATGCCGCTGAGGTCTGCACTTCCTGCACTATAAACCAAGCGTTTTATATGACTCCATACAATCGCTCCTGAACACATAAAACAAGGTTCACAACTGGTATACAAAGTAATATCACTTAAATCTGTATTACCACTTTGCATTGTATACTCTCTTATTAAAGCCAATTCTGCATGGTGTGTTGGATCACTTTGACTAATGACTTTGTTGAGTGATGTGTGTACAATTTCGTCATTTCTAACCAGTACTGCACCAAATGGTTCATTACCATTTCTAACAGATTCTTTAGCAAGCTCTAAGCACATTTCTATGTATTTTTCATCTTGTGACATGAAATACCTCCTCATTAAACATTTTAGTTTCCAAACAATTGAACCCAGTACCATACGCCATTTATGTTTGCGGCAGCATATGATCCAATTGAATAGGATGGATTCAGGATGTTTTGTCTGTGTCCAGGTGAGTTCATAAATCCTTGGACTGCAGAAGTTGGTGAACTATATCCATAGCTGATATTCTCTCCATTCATAAGTCCTGGTGCTACTGTGAATGCAGAGTCACCATTGGGTCTTGTGTGTGAGAATTTTATGGTGATTTCTTCAGCTCTTATCACTGCCGCTTTATAAAGTGTTTCATTAAATCTCAATGGTTTAAGTCCTGCAGCTTGACGTTCTTTATTGACAATATTATGCATTTCTATCGCTTTATCTCTATGGTTAAGCGTTAGCCCATTACCTGGATTTGAAGTGTTGTCATTACCTGTAGAACCGCCTCCTGTTTGTGGTTTATGATTGTTTGTGGGTGGTCGTTGTACGACTTTCTTTGTAATTTTTAGCGTAATTATTTTCTCTTCTTTGTTTCCGTGCTTATCTTCTGCACTAATTGTAATTGAATGTGTCCCAACTTTCTTTGTATCGTATGCTGATATTCTGACGCTGATGTCTCCATCTACTGGATCTTGCGCACTATATATTGTAGTTAAGTCTAAGTTTGATCCTTCAACAGCTTCATACTCCGAAGGTCCTAAAATCACTGGTGCTTGTGTGTCTGTGATTTTTAGTTTGAAAGTTCTAATGCCTGATGTTGTAATTACCTCAACATCACCATCGTATAGTTCATCTTGATTGGGTAAGTTTAAATCAATGATTTTTCCATCTTTCAGTAAATCGTACTTTAAAGTTTCTTCATCTAGTGTTTCACCATATTCAAGTTCAATTGAAATTTTGGGTATTTCTATTTCAAAATTATCAAATTTATCTAATTTAAGCTGCACTTGTGTTGTGGTGCAACCTAACAAAACTACCAATAATAATAATAAGATGAGTTTATGTTTTTTCATATTAATCAGTGACCTCATTTCTTATATTAAGGAGTGCTTCATTAATTAAGCCTTCTATTTTATTGAGATCAGATGTATCGATGATGATATTTTCATCACCATATGTCACAGTAATATATGGCATTGAAGGTGATTCTAACGCTATAAATGTTTCAGTATTTTTTACTACTTCATTATGATTTAACTCTTGATCCAGCATAATTTTCTCGATTTTCTCTTTTTTTAACCCCCAAGATTCAAAGAGTATTTTGAGCGTTTCTTCTGTAACTTCATTGATTTCTTCTACCATATAATAATCTAGATATGTACTAAGTTTATCTGGATAGTCTTTTGCGATAACACCCATTACTTTCGTAAAAAGAAGCGAGTTACCCCTGTCATTTTTATTATTTAAGAATACGAGTGAGTTCAATCGTAATTCTATATCTTCATTCTTTGTTAATAAGATTAGTGTGTCTTTTATTTTATGATATGTTTGTATTGCTGAAGTACTGTTTACTTCAAAGTAGAAACTTAAAATAGGCTTTTCCTTCTCACCTTTTATTTCCACTGCAACAACATCACTGACAATGTTTCCCTCTACGCCTTTAAAGTAGATTGTGCTAATTCCTGGTGCACTTTGTTTTCCACATGCCACTGTTAAAAGCATCGTACTAAGCAGTGCTAATATTTTTCTCAAGTTATTCATCCTTTTCCCCCCGCGCTATACTACCAACCATAGTTTTACTGTATAGTCTTTTCATATATTGCTTCATTATTTTGAAGCATAACATAATTATTTTATCATAGGTTTATACTCTAAACAATGATTGAAAAATCATATAAAAAGTGCACCGCCATTAATTGATAGGACAACTAATGGGGTGCACTTCTGACAATGACTTTATTACTGCTTGTAGTACATGTACCCAACAGCTTTCATTTTCTCTAACTCGTGGAAATTTGATTGATTATAGAATTTTCTTAATTCTAAAGTATCATCAGACATTAAACATATCTGTCTGACGTGCTTATACTTTGCTAATACAATATGCAGTAATTCGCTTGCTATCCCTTTTCTTTGATATGACTTTAAGACTAGTAGATCTTGAATATAGATAATAGTGTGCTTATCACCAACGATTCTAAGTAGACCAATCAACTTATCTTTATCAAAAGCACCGTATACTTCTAGTGCGTTTTTAAGTGCGAGTATCAGTTGTTCTATATTGCTTGTATAACTTGTCCAACCTGCATCATTGTAGAGTAGATATATTTGATTTTTATTAAAAACTGTTATTTTTTTATATCTAATTTTCATTTTATCCTCCTTAATTTTAATAAGTTAAAGAGTTATTTTATACGATTGTTCATCCTATCACCTATTTTGATTATATCATAGCTGCTGTTCATTAGCTAAAATAAAAGCACCTTTACAATGACATAAGGGTGCTTAATATTTCTATCTAATATTGAGTGTTTTATTTAGTAATTTTATCTTTTAAGTCTTTTGCAGCTTTTTTGGCTTTGTCGCCTAAATCATCTGCTATATCATCTGCTTTATCAAAGGCTTCTTTGGCTTTTTGACCAAGATCTTTTGCGAATGATTTGGCTTTATCACCTAAGTCATCTGCCTTATCGTCCGCTTTATCAAAAGCTTCTTTAGCTTTATCTGCTACTGTAGATGCTGCGTCTCTTGCATCACCCGATAATTTTTGGGCTTTACCTTTAAGTTCTAGTGATTTATCATCATTGAGCTTACCAACTGTTTCATTTACAGTTCCTACAACTTTATCTTTAGCTGCTTTAATTTTGTTATCTGTCATATTACCTTTCTCCTTTCAAAAGAAATATAGGTAATTAATGCGCTTACATTATTTACCTATTTCTATAATACATCTTTTTTTTTAAAAAAAACACTCATGTGCATTTTATTTTATCCAACAAAAAGCTAGTAGGAAGATTCTTCCAGACTAGCTTTAAAATTTACTATTGATTGATTAAACACATTTTTTAAGCGTTTCTTTGATTGATTCTACAACATCATACTCCTTAATACCTAATGTTGACATTGTTTCCTGTGGATCAATGTACAGATCTTCAGCTTGAAGTCTTGCACTAATAACCATATGCATTCCATGTTCCTTACCTTCAGCTTTTGCTTGCGCATCAATTGCTTCGTAAGTTGGTAGCATTTGTTCGTAAGGTACAACTTTTATTTGTGTTGTTGATTCTTGTCCTAGTGCTTCTACCATCATTTGATAGAATTCTTGATATTTCATATTATGTCCTGAGATTGCGTATGTTCCACGGTGTACACCATGTTCCATTGCTCCAACAGCTGCTTCGGCAACTTGTTCAACCGTTACCATCGCTGTACCGCCTTTGAGTGCAGGGAACATTTCTTTACCTTTAATTTGATCAACAAACATTTTCCACAATGGCATTCTTCCTGGCATTGTTCCAAAGATATATGGCAGTCTTAATGATGTTACAGTCATTGATCCTTCACCTTCTGCAAAAGCAACTTGCTCTTGAAGTAGACGTGTATTTGGATATCCTTGAGTTTTTAAGTTAAACTTAGGCAGTCTTTCAGCAAACTCTGCAAAATAAGAACCAAATATGACAAACTTCTTAACACCAGCTTCTTTTGCAAGGCGTGCAATTCTTTGCGTTGGTAAAACATTTGCTTCATAGAAAAATTTTAATGCTGGTGCTTCTGGGATAATACGCTCATCTGCTCCTGCAGCATAGATGAATCCTTCACAGTCACTTAATAATTCTATTATCTCTTGATCACTTAACTCATTAATATTACCCAATAAGCATTCGACTTCTTTTGGTAATAAGTCATCTGTTGGCATTGGTGGCAAGGCCATTGTCTTGACTTTATAACCTCTTTCCATGAGTTCTTTTGTTGTGTAGTATCCTAAAAATCCTGTTCCACCTAATATAAAAACTTTCTTCATTTTATCTCCCAATCTTTCTTTATATCTATTATAGCTTATAATTTCAATTTTTGTTCATAAAATCACAAGTTTTTATCTTTGTCTGGTATCAAATCAAATGTGCATGAAAGCGGTATCTGTATTATAATGAATATAGATGGAGGTTTTTATATGACTAGAAAATACGATGAATCGCTTTTACTTGATATTAAGCAAAAGCAATACACAAAAAATATGTATGATATGGACGTTTTAATTAAACCAATTCCAGACTCAAACATTAAAGGCGCAATGGACCCAAGGCTATATGCATCGGCAAAGAAGATGGCATTCATGATGCGCTTTATCCCAAAAAGATTTTTGAAAATGGATACAAGTCCTGAAGGTATTAAAAAATTGCGTAAGATGTTCAACAATGTGGATTCAACACCTATGGTTGAAAGTGATATAAAAACCTCAAAGGATCTTGCACTTGCAAGTGATGGCTACAAGATTCCTGTCACAGTCTTTACTGATGGGTCTCGTTTTGAGAATAAACCTGTGCTTTACTATATTCACGGTGGTGGTTTTTTTGCAGGTCATACTGGAGTTGTTGAAGAGGCAATGAAACTACTCGTAGAGAAAACAGGGATAACTGTCTTTTCCGTAGACTATCGTTTGGCACCGGAAAACCCTTATCCAGTTGGACATGAGGATTGCTATAGTGGATTAAAATGGGTATATGAACACGCAAAAGAGTATGGTGGTAACCCTAACGCGATATTTGTTGCAGGAGACAGTGCTGGAGGTAATCTAACACAATATTGTACGACACGATCTCTTGAAGATAAAAACAACATTGTTAAAGGACAATTACTGCTTTACCCAACTGTTAATATGGGGGGTATTTCTGATTCAATAGTAGATTTCGATTTAAGCAAGTTTGAAATCTATCCTAAACATAAACGTGCAATTGAAATGTCTTTAACCATGATGCATGATTCTGGAACAATGTTAGAAGAGTTATTGCAAACTGATGAAATCATGACACCTTACCTAACACCCTATATGAAAGTAAGAGATGACAATCCCCCTACTTTTATCACGGTAGGTGAACACGACTTCTTAACAATCGAAACAATTGCCTATGCAAAAAAACTATGCGATCATAACATTGATGTAAAAACAGTAATCTACAAAGGCTTAGGTCATGCTTATATAGACCATGTCGGAAATTATCCTCAAGCAGAAGATTGCAT
>CAYPHX010000047.1:0-10168 GCA_964410635.1 uncultured Erysipelothrix sp.
GAGACAATCTACGCTGAAGTAAAAGGCTCTATATATGGAAATACGCTACTATTTTCGTTTATTTAATTTTAAGTTTATAATGCTTATATACAACAAAGGGCAGTCATACAGTGTTTTTAATCTATATTTAATGCCATATTTTATGTGTTTTAATCTTAAAATTTTTGTATTGTTTTAGTCAGTAATAGACGCTGTAAAGAGAAATGATTTACATCTTAAATGAAATAATGGTGTTAAATTAAGGTAAGCTTAGAAATAACTTGAAAGAGTGCCTTACATTTGCGATAATAGATTAGAACGATATAGGGGTGAAGTCATGAAGCAAAAATTAACAGCTAATGAAATATTAGAAACAGAATTCAACATTGACTTTAATGGTTATAGCGCACAAGAAGTTGATGCGTTCTTAGATAAGATCATTGAAGACTATCGCGGATTTGAAAAACTCGTTTTAGAACAAAGAGATTTACTAGAACGCTACGAGTCTACATTAGAAAGACAAAAGCGCGTGATTCAAGAACTACAAAGTACAAATCGTGCTCAAGAAGAAATTGAGCCACAACCAAGTTATGTCGATTTACTGAAGCGTATTGCAAAATTAGAAGCAGCAGTATTTGGCGAATAATAAAATAAACTGACACAAAAGATAATCGCTGCTCATGTATATGGGTAGAGGAAAGTCCATGCTCGCACCATCTGAGATGATGGTAGTGTTTGTGCTTACTGAATCAATAAGGTAAGGCATAGAGGCATCTATGACGGCAGATAAGTACCTAAGGGAAACTATGGTAACATCTTGAAAGTGCCACAGAGACGAGCTGCTTTAGAAATACTGCAGGTGGAACGGGTAAACCCCACAAGCGAGAAACCCAAAATAGGTAGGGGAACTGACAATTCTGAATTCAAGGAAGCGTCGGACACTTCGGTGTAGATAAATGATTATCATCAACAGAACATGGCTTATTGCGTGTCAATGCACTTAAAAGCAAAGATTTTTGCTTTTTTTTAGGTTTAAGGACCGATGAAAGATTGATTTGTAATCTTCATATTGGTATAATCAAAATGTATTAAAATGTAAAAAAATAAAGAAGGTGAAAACTTGGAAAATATTACGAATGTCTTGAAACAGGCCCGGATTGATAAGGGTTTAACTATTGACGAAACAGTACAAAAAACAAAGTTTACCAAAGCACAAATAATGGCAATAGAAGAGGGAAGACTTGATTTCTTTCAATCGGATTTATCCTATTTTGGATATATGATCCGTTATTATTGTAGAGCTTTAGATGTAGATTACGAAGAACTTAGAAAAGATGTTGAAGCAATTGTTGCGAATGATGTCTTCACTCAAGAAATAGAAGCAATCCGTAAAAGTGCGCATGTTGACACAAAGGTAACGGACAAAAAGCCCATACAACCTACAAGGTTGAAAAGGACAAAAAGAAAAATTGATTATTCATTTGCAGCCTTTTTAACCACATCTATATTGCTGATAATTATTCTTGCTTATGTGGGTATTAAATACGTACCTTCATGGTTTAAAGAAGAACCCATTAAAAAACCTGGTTTGATTGTCGAACCTAAACCAAACGATAAAGATGATGAAAAAGAAGATGAATCGGATAACCCACCTTTAAAAGAGGAAGACGAAACATCTACATTCACAATATTACCAACGCAAGACCCCCACAAGTATGAAATCACAGGATGGGAAGAAACAGATCAAATAGAAATAAAAGTGCTCTTCAAAGCACCTGCAACATGGATCTCCGCATCAGTCAACAATGCTGTACTCAGTGATCCACTATCTACAACCTACCTTGAAGGTGAGGAAATTGTAGTCTTAGAAGATGCAAGTGAAAATAAAGAGTTTATGTTCCATATGGGTAAAATGCTTGGTAACGAGTTTTATATCAATGGACAAAAAGTTGAGTTAGACGAAACTGTTCAAAAGAGTTCAGGTGTTGCCAAGCTTTACTTTAAATTAATTAAGGATGGTGCAGTAGATTGAATCTCGCAAACAAATTAACATTATTTAGAATCGCTTTAATTCCGGTTATTATACTTGTACATATATTTCCGTACAATCAATTTGGAATTGAAATTGGATATTTATCATTTGGAAATGTGATTTTAACATATAAGAGTATTGCGGTATTTGTACTCTTTGCAGTTGCATCATTTACAGACTTCTTAGATGGACACATCGCAAGAACTCGTAACATGATTACAACATTTGGAAAGTTCTTAGACCCAATTGCTGATAAAATGCTCGTAAATACATTATTTATCTTATTTGCTGCAGAAGGTATTGTACCTGTTGTTGCAGTTATCATTATGATATGGCGCGATACAATTGTAGATGCCTTAAGAATGTTATTGGCTCAAAAAGGAATGGTTATGGCCGCAGGATACTTAGGAAAAGCAAAAACTGTTACACAGATGATTGCGATTATCTTAGTATTACTCAATAACCTACCATTTGAACTACAAGGAATCCCTATGGCTTCAATCATGGTATGGTTTGCTACATTGATGTCAGTATTAAGTGGTGTTTCATACGTACTACAAAGCCGCTCATTCTTTACAAATGAAATAGGAGAATAAGTTTTAAATACATAGTTCTAAATGGAGGACCTTATGACAAAGAAAAAAGACGCAAAAAGTGATAAAATCTTAGCCGATACGCTTAAAGAGATTGAAAAGCAATTCGGTAAAGGATCAATTATGGTTTTAGGAGATCGAGCAAACGTTGATGTAGATGCAATTAGCTCCGGATCCCTAAGTTTAGACGCAGCTCTGGGAATCGGTGGTTACCCTAAAGGAAGAATCATCGAAATTTATGGACCAGAATCTAGTGGTAAAACAACGCTCGCACTTCATGCTGTAGCGGAATGTCAAAAAGCCGGTGGACGTGCTGCATTTATTGATGCTGAAAACGCCATTGACCCACTTTACGCTAAAAATCTTGGTGTAGATATTGATAACTTAATCCTTTCACAACCTGACAGTGGTGAACAAGCCTTAGACATCGTTGAAGTCTTAGTTCGTTCAGGTGCTGTTGATCTTGTTGTAATAGACAGTGTTGCTGCACTTGTACCACAAGCTGAGCTTGATGGTGAAATGGGCGATGCACAAGTTGGTCTACAAGCAAGAATGATGTCAAAAGCAATGCGTAAACTATCAGGTGCAATGAACCGTAGTGAAACAACTGCAATCTTCATTAACCAGTTACGTGAAAAAGTTGGTGTTATGTTCGGAAACCCTGAAACAACACCCGGTGGTAGAGCACTTAAGTTCTATTCATCCGTAAGACTTGATATCCGCCGTTCAGAACAAATTAAAATTGGTCAAGATGTTGTTGGAAACAAAGCGAATATTCGTGTTGTTAAAAATAAAGTTGCGCCACCATTCAAACTGGTTACAGTTGAGATTGAATACGGTAAAGGTGTCAGCTTCTTAGGTGAAGTGATTGATATGGGAGTTGACTTTGATCTTATTGAGAAGAGTGGCTCATGGTATTCATACCAAGGAGAACGTATTGGACAAGGTCGTGAGGCTGTCCGAACATTCTTACAAGACAATCCTGAGATAACTAAGACTGTTGCAGAAGAAATTAGAAAACGTATAATTCCAAGTCGAAAATCTGAGTTGGAAGAAGAAGTTACAGAAGATAAAAAACAGTAAACGAACCATGCACTCAAACGCATGGTTTTTTTATCCTTTGAAAGGAAATAGTACTGAATGTAAAGACATTACATTCAAGCAAAGAAACTTTTACATCTATGAGTGATAATATGAGAAAGATTGAGCCTAGCATCTTGTGAAAAGTTGGGAAATAAAGTACAATATACTTATTAGGAAACTAATACATAAGATGGGAGCTTATATATGGATAAAACTACGTTAGCCGTCTTAACAGGTATACTTGTTTTTTTTCTTACAATTATTATTAATGCAATTTTAGGTAAAATGAACATTACACGTTCAAAAAAAGAATCTGAAAGAATATTAGAGGATGCAAATAATCAAGCAGAATCTATGATTAGAGAATCAACTCTCGAAGCTAAAACTAAAACTTATGAAATTAAATTAGAAGCAGAAAGAGAAATGAAAACTCAATTGGATGCAATCCAAGAGACACAAAATAAATTGAGTCGTCGCGAGGACAACTTAGATTTTAGAGATGCAAATATTCTCGAAAAAGAAAAAGAGATTCAAAGAAAACAACAAGAAATTGACTCAAATCGAGCACGCCTAGATAAGATGGAAGAAAAACTGAACAGTCATTTAGACATTCAAGTTCAGGAATTAGAAAGAATTACTACATTATCAGTCGATGATGCTAAACACGAACTCATGGACATCGTTGAAAAACGTATGGAACATGAAACATTAGCATATATTAAAGATCAAGAAGATCAAGCTCATGAAAGAGCAGATCAGATTGCCACAAATATTATTTCACTCGCAATTTCAAGAATGGCACAAGATGTTGTTACACAAAACACAGCTTCAATTGTGACATTACCAAATGAAGACATGAAAGGCCGTATTATTGGTCGAGAAGGACGTAACATCCGTGCATTTGAAAATGCAACAGGGGTTGACCTAATCATTGATGATACACCAGAAATTATTACTGTCTCATCATTTGACCCAATTCGTCGTGAAGTCGCACGCCTTGCACTAGAAAGTTTAGTACAAGATGGACGTATTCAACCAGGACGTATTGAAGAAGTTGTTTCAAAAGTAAAAAATGACTTACACTCTGTAATTCAAAAAACAGGTCAAGATGCCTTATTTGATGTAGGTATTGGAAAAGTAAGTAAAGAAATGACAAACGTTTTAGGGCGATTAAAATACCGTTATTCATACGGACAAAACGCACTAACACACTCCATTGAAGTTGCACACCTAGCAGGAATTATGGCAGCTGAACTTGGATTAAATCAAAAACTAGCAAAACGTGCTGGACTCTTCCATGATATTGGTAAAGGTCTAGACTTCGAAATGGAAGGAAGCCACGTTGAACTTGGAGTAAGACTTGCAAGAAAGTCAAAAGAACATCCAGTTGTTATCAATGCTATAGCATCTCACCACGGTGATACACCGGCAACATCAGTCATCTCAGTACTGGTTGCAGCAGCAGATGCGATCAGTGCAGCAAGACCTGGAGCAAGATTTGAAAGTCTAGAGAACTATATCCAAAGACTTGAAGATCTAGAAGCTATTGCAATGAGTAAAGAAGGCGTACACAGATCCTTTGCGATTTCAGCAGGACGTGAACTTCGTGTTATGGTAGTACCTCAAGAAATTGATGATCTACAAACAACAAAACTTGCAAGAGAAATTAAAGAAGAAATTGAAGAACAAATGACATATCCTGGCCAAATTAAAGTTACAGTAATCCGTGAACTCAGAGCACAGGAGTTAGCGAAATAATGCGAATACTCTTTATTGGAGATATTGTAGGATCAGGCGGTCGGCAAATTGTTGCTGACCTTTTGTCTTCACTTACTGAAGAATATGATATAGACTTAGTTATAGCAAATGGCGAAAACTCAGCCCACGGAAAAGGTATTACTAAGAAAATATACAATCAACTAAAAAATGTCGGAATTGATATTATTACAATGGGTAATCATACCTATGCAAAAAGCGAAATATTTAAGTTTTATCATGAATGTGAAGATCTACTTGTTCCAGCTAATATGGAGCCTTTAGACTTTGGAAACTACTACAAAGTAGTTGATGTAAACGGAAAAAAGATTTGTGTTGTTAACCTATACGGTGAAGCATTTATGAATCGTGTAGGCGATACACCATATCCATATATGGATTATGTATTAGAACGCGTTAAAGCAGATTATTATTTCGTTGATTTTCATGCGGAATCAACAAGCGAGAAGATGTTTTTCGCTACATTTTACAAAGACAGAGTCAATGCAATTGTTGGAACACATACACATGTTCAGACAAGTGATGCTCGACTCATCGGAAAAACAGCATACATCACAGATGTAGGGATGTGTGGTGCGAAAGAATCAATCATCGGACGCGACTTTGAAGAATTAAAACGATATATTATAGATGAAGAAAAAACGCATTTTAAAGTTGCCAAAGGCGACAACTTTTTGAATGCAGTGGTCATAACCATAGACGATGAAACAATGGAATCAACAAAAATAGAAGCGATTATTCGCGATTAAGGAGTAAAAATGGAAAAAATACGCATATTACGACTGGGTGGAAACGACGAAGACGGAAAGAATATATCCGTTATTGAAATCAATGACGAAATGTATGTCATTGATGCTGGAGTACGTTACCCAAGATCAAATGAAGTACTGGGAGTAGAGATAATAATTCCTGACTTCAAATACATAATTAAAAACAAGAAAAAATTAAAAGCAATTTTTATAACACATGGACATGATGATGTAATGGGGGCTTTACCATACTTACTAAAAGAGGTAAAAGCACCGGTCTATACAACAGCATTCACATCACTCATGATCAAAGACAGCCTACAAGCAGCAGGCGTTAAAAATGCTGATATTAGAGAAATTAAACGCAATGACAAATTCAAAATCGGAAAACGTAACTTTGTAACATTTGGACTAACACACTCAATTCCAGATGTCTTTGGTTTGGGAATCCATACTAAAGAAGGATACATTATTCATGGATCAGAATTTGTAATTGACTTTGATATATCAATGGATAGCTTTGCTATGGATGTATCAAATTTAGCAGAAATCGGTAAAGAAGGCGTCTTAATGCTCATGATGGAATCCATCAACGCAGGAAAAGAAGGCTTTACTTCACCAAACCACCGTATAACAGACAAAGTAAGAAAAACATTTGAAAACACAGATGGCAGAATCTTCACAACACTATACGAACAAAATATTTACAGACTCTTAGAAGTTGTTGAACTTGCGATTAAATTTAAACGTAAGATTTACTTCTATGACCAAGAACCAAGAAGACTCCTTGCATACTTAGAAGGACTAAACTACTTCAAGATGCCACGTAACTTAGAAATCAAAGAAGCACAATTCAACAATGATATTGATGATGTTGTTGTGATTGTTTCAAAAACAGGACCAGACGTCTTTAAAACAATGCACAGTATTGCATTGGGTGAAGAAGCAAAAATCTCACTAAGACCAACAGATACCGTTATTATCGGAAGTCCAGTTGTACCAGGTACTGAAGTTGTTGCAGGAGCGATGGAAAACGAACTCTTCAAAGAAGACGTTCAAATTAACTCACTCAATGCTAAAGAAGTATTTTCAATGCACGCATCTAAAGAAGATATTAAGATGCTGTACTACTTATTCAAACCAAAATACTACATGCCAGTAAAAGGTGAATATAAAGATCTTGTAGCCAATGCCAATATCGCATTAGATATGGGACATCTAGCAAAAGATATTATCGTTTTAGATAATGGACAAATCGCAACAATCGATAAAGGTAAACTGATTGAAAGTTACGATAACTTACAACTAGAAGAAGTCCTAATCGATGGAAAAGAACATCTAGATACAACAGGACTTGTCCTTCGTGATAGAAAAATTCTTGCGACAGATGGTGCAATTATTGTAGGACTTGTTATTAACCATAAAACAAAAGAAATTATTGGTGGACCAGACGTTCAATCACGCGGTGTTATCTACTTAAAAGAAGCAGACAATATTGTTGGAGAAGTCGGTAAAATATTAGAAAACACAGTTAAGACTTTTGTAAAAGAGAAAAAATATGACAACGTCTCAGCTAGAAATGAAGCAAGAGATTTAATTTCAAAATATGTATTCAAAACAACAGGAAAAAGACCAATGGTTCTACCTGTTATTATCGAAGTTAATTTATAAGGTGGATTAGATGGGCAAAAGAAAAATGAATAAGAAACAAAAAGACGCCATTTACCGTCTTGTATATGCACTTGCTATATTTCTATTAACGATTATAGGTGCATTTAAATTAGGCCTGATTGGTCGCTTTCTTTACGGTGTGATGCGTGTTCTATTGGGACAGTATCCTGAGTTTTTCTTTGCGCTTATCTTTTTTCTTACATTTGCCTACACATTCTATGAAAAGAATGTACGCAAAGAACCAAAGCGCATATGGATCAGCTTAATCTTAATGATTGTAGTTTTTCTACTTACACTGTCCATGCCAAAAGATGAAACGATTGTTGGTGCTGAAGTATTAAAATACTTCAACTCACAAGTCGGAAACATCTTCAGTAAGCCATCCAGCTTTGCCTATGGTGGCTATGTAGGAGCATTACTGTATGCACTCAGTTCTGTTTTAATCGCAAAGACAGGAACAATCATCCTCAACTTCTCACTTGGAATTATCGCAATTGTATTATTCTTTACACCACAAACCATCAAAGAATTCTTTAAGAAAATGGGCGTAGGTATCAAGAAATTCTTTAACTTCTTAGGTAAAATTGTAAAACCTGCTAAAGATAAAGAACCAGTTGTTTTAGATGAGATAGTAAGCGAAGAGATTATTGTACCTGAACCCATTGACACAAACAAAGAAACACCAACCGCAAATTTTATGCGCGTAGATAATGAAGATGAAATCAGTGAACATATTCCAACACAGATTGAAGGCGATCAGCTCAAACTTGATCTAACACAAGAAAATCCAACTAAGGCAATAAACTTAGAACTGGATAAAAACTTTGTAAACTACCAACTCCCACCGATGTCTTTACTCGATGGAATTAAACGCCAAAAAGGAAGCTCAGTGAATACAAACTCAGCGAAAGAAAAGGGAAACCGTATTATTGAAGTCATGCGCCAGTTTGGTATAGAAGCTGAACTATTAAATATACATATTGGACCTTCAGTCACAAAGTTTGAAATCAAACCAGATAGTAATGTAAAAATATCAAAGATATCATCCATTCAAGACAATATGATGATGGAACTTGCAGTAACATCACTCCGTATTGAAGCACCCATTCCAGGACGTGCTGCAGTAGGGATTGAAATACCAAATATTGAAATGTTACCCGTAAAACTCAAAGAAGTCCTGTCACAATCTAAAAACTTATATGACAAAGACAATATTTGGGTTGCCTTAGGTAAAAACCTGATGGGAGAACCCATTTCAATTGCCTTAAATAAAATGCCCCACTTACTGATCGCAGGAGCAACAGGGAGTGGTAAATCAGTCTGTATCAACAGTTTAATCTCATCGATCGTCCTTACAAAACATCCAAGAGACTTAAAACTATTACTGATTGATCCAAAGAAAGTTGAATTTACACCTTATACAGAACTACCACACTTAATGAGTGAGGTTGTAACAGATCCAAAAGAAGCTTCAGCAGCCTTAAGAAAAGTTGTAGAAGAAATGGAGATTCGTTACGAAAAGTTTTCAAAACGTGGTGTCCGAAATATCGGAACTTACAATCAACTAGCAGTAGATGAACCAGAAAAAGAAATCAAACCCTTGCCATGGATTGTTGTTATTATTGATGAGCTTGCAGACCTTATGGCAGTTGCTGGAAAAGAAGTTGAAACAAGTATTCAACGTATTACTCAACTGGCCCGTGCTGCAGGGATTCACTTAGTTGTTGCGACACAACGTCCATCAGTTGATGTTGTTACTGGAATCATTAAAGCAAACATTCCATCAAGAATTGCCTTTGCGGTATCAAGTGCAATTGACTCAAGAACAATCTTAGATGCACAAGGTGCAGAAAAACTCTTAGGATACGGAGACATGCTTTATATCCCAATGGGCGCACCAAGTCCTATCAGGCTACAAGGAGTTTACGTTAGTGATCAAGAAGTCAATGCGATTACCAAATATGCATCAGACCAAGCAAAACCAGAACTCTATGATGGATTCACAGACCTATCAAACATAGACAGTGAAGACAGACTAGACCCAAGAGAAATAAACGATGAGTACTTTGAAGATGCTATAGAGTTTGTAACCACAAACGGACGCGCATCCACATCACTCATCCAAAGACAATTCAGAATCGGATACAATAGAGCAGCCAACATCATGGATGCACTAGAAGAACGCGCCATCATAGGCCCACCGAACGGTTCTAAACCAAGAGAAGTCCTATACCAAGACTATGAGACTTATCTTGAAAGTATTAATAATGAAGCATAAAGCAGCC
>CAYPHX010000048.1:0-10146 GCA_964410635.1 uncultured Erysipelothrix sp.
ATCCATTTGTATGGGGTGTATAAGACCCCATAGTATTTTAAAGTTTAATCAGGCTCACCCCAAGTTATTTGGGATACCCGAAAATTCAAGATTATTGTTTGTATTATTTCTGGACTAAATTCAAGTTCAAGAAAATATTGCGCAAATAAATGTGCTTGGGTCTCAGAGTTGTATGCTTCTGTTTTGGGATGTTTGTGTTCAAGAAAGTGAAAGAGTTCGTGCGCAATAACAATGTTTTCAATATCTATTTCTAAAATAGTTTTAATTCTTTGTGTTTGCGCTATATTAACATAAATTATATCATTCTCAATATAACCTAATATCAATCGTTCTACTTCGCTACCTTCAAAACGCTGCACAGTAATATTGCATTCTTTAATGAGTTCTTCTAGTGAATAGTTTTTATATTTTAATGCTAATTCAACACCAAACTGTATCATGATTACTCCAATCAATTCATCGCAATTATTATGATGTCTTCTGTCTGAGAACTGAGTTCTAAGTCCATCAAAATAAGGGCTTGATCAAGGTTGTCAGCATTAAAGTCATTCATAGTGTTATGAGTACAAATGTAAAAATTAGGTCTTAGTATAATGTCAGCACTATAGATTGATTTCTCTTCCCACATTGCTTTAATACTTTCTTTATAGTTTTGAACTTTAACCTTTTTAACGCTAGCATCATGCATCGCTAATCGATTAAATCCTTTTCTATCCAAGACTATCATCTGATTTTCTTTTTGATAGATAAAATAATTATCTGTATGATCGTGCAGTTTTACCTCACCCTTGAGTTCTTTTTCAGCAAGTGACTTTAATTCATCAACTGTATATGTTTTTGATGTATCTTGTGTACGTACTTCAGTTGATCCTGTAGCAATGGCACTGACTTTTTGAGTTTGTGCATCAATATCAATATGTATTTGAATACTTTCTTTTGTTGCACCGCTTTGAATCGCTTTATTTAAAACTTCTTCTCTAATATTTTTTAAATCCTCTTTACTTGGATTTACAATCACTCGTTCAACAATATCCTGCACAGTTGCCAGTGCGACACCTATAGAGGAAATGACTTCAGCATTTTGGGGAATATCCCATTCTAAACCCAATTTCTTTGCACTATGGATAATTAAGGAGGCAGCACCACCGCCAACACCAACAAGTTTCATATTCTCGCTTTCAAGTTGGTATTTATTGATAAACATATTAATTATTTTCTCTATTTTCATGAATGCTTGATCCAATATTTGTAGGGCCACTGTTTCAACACTACAGTTACAATATTCAGCTAAAGGTTGCATTGCCTTTATGGCTGCCTTTTGAGATCCATAAGCAAAGTGTTCTTTGGAAATAATGCCCAGTGCATTTGCAGCACATGTAGTCGTTATGGTGATTGTTTTACCATTTTTTAATGATATGGCAACATAATCTTGTGGGTCATTATCCTTTGGTCTAAAGAATTTTAACTTTGGATTGATAATGTCTTCTGGCTTCATAAAAGATGCATAAGGTAAAGCAGCAATATGGGCACTTCTCGGACCAATATCAACAAGCTTTCCTTTGTGTGCACGTACCATGCTCCCACCACCAACACCCAACACCTTTACATCCAGTGAACTGACATAAGTATCCAGTGTTCCAACTTTCGCATAATCGATGGTTGGACGACCATTTTTAATGACACCTATATTGGTTGAGGTGCCACCCACTTCAAAATAAAGTCCGTTGGATGCTTGAAGGTACATCATTGAGCCCATGACACTGGCAGCAGGTCCTGATAGCATGGTCAGTACTGGGCGTTTTCTTACTTCGGAAACATCCATTATTCCACCATCGCCTCGCATAATCATCAGGGGTACTTCTACTGACATTTCTTTTAGTTTGGATTCTGTTTGTGCCATGGTTTCGAGCATCTTTGGCATAATTGAAGCATTGATAATGGCTGTTTTGGTTCTGCGTGAAAAACCATACATCTTGGATATCTCTGATGCACAGCTGGCATACAGTCCATTTTCTTGTGCTATTTGGCTGACATATGATTCAAAGCTTGTATCATCAACACCATATGCACTTGAAGCGACAATCACCGCTGCACCTGATTCTTTCATCTTTATAATGTCTGATGTGATTTTATCTTTTGAGAAGTTCTTCTCGGATATGAATGTACTTGTTACTTGAATATCTTTAGATTCACTGAGTGGAATCTTCTTGATCTTTGATTGTTGTTTTATTAATGGCGTTTCAAAGCCTTTTCTTGCACTAGAAATTAGGCCGACATTGGCTATATCACCTTCTAATAAGGCATTGGTTGCTTGGGTAGTACTATGAGCAATAAATATAACATCAGCGGCTTGAAGCTTGTTTTCTTCTAAACATTTCTCAAATGCTTGAAATACTCCTTCTGCAACACCCACTTTTGCATCATGAGTGGTTTTGACAGATGCTTTTCCTAATATTTCATGCGTGTTGTTGTCGATAGCGACGGCTTTTGTATGGGTCCCTCCGACATCAATTCCAATACGTATCTTTGTTTCCATAATTAAAATCTCCCAAACCAGACATAAGTCATCATTTCCAATATAAATGCTATCGTAATCCCTGGCACAACAGCTAATTTCATGTAGTCTTTAGCGTCTACCTTTGTATAAGATAGCCCCCATGCAACCCATGATGTTGTGATATCAAAATGGCCCATGCCGATCATGATTGAAATAAAGAGTGGATAAAGAAAGCTTGTTGGAAGTTGAATCTGCGCTTGCATTAATACAGCTAGTATTGCTGCACCACATCCAATCAGACTCATCGGACCTCTAAACCAGGTGAATATAGAGAAAGTAGCAAAGAATATACAGAGCAGTAGCGGTGATGTTGGAATTATATTACCAAATAGTGTGTTAAAGTAGGGTCCTGCAAATTGTGCAGAAGCATTAAACATTGATAATGCCATCCAAAAGGCAACCATGGATGCCGTATCAGAAACTCCTTCTGTAAACATCTTAGATACTAGATGGGAAAAGGACATCTTTAATCTTTTCTCCATTTGACATACCTTTAATGCATAAATACTGGCAACGATAAAACAAACAATCACTGGTAGTTTAAAAATAGCAACACCAACTACCGGAATCAAAGGTGTTAAAAGCGCTTTTGTTGGAACTTCTTGTGTCTCATCATAATATGAAATGGACCACATGGTGCGCTTATTACGCCTTTTTAGATAAAGAGCTGAAAAGAACGAAACAATCAGAACCATGATGATAGCAGCCAAATACCCAAAATTTGAGTAGTGAGCAAAGGTATACCCTGGGTCTGAAAAGAAAGCTTGATATTGCGTAAAATTTACAGGATTAGCAAAAATCCCAGCAGCGACTGCCCCTGTGAATGAAAATAAGGCAATATCCTTGGGGATGCCTATGGATAATAAGATGGGTAGTATGATTACTGCAATAGACATTACTGCACCAGAGCCTGACATTGAAGTAAATATAATGGTTGTGATTAGATTAATCAGGGTCAGTACCATAATGGAATTATCACCTGATATTTCAATACTCTTTGTAATGATTGTTTTTGCGATATCAGTATCCAACAAAACCCTTCCAAAAAAAGCACCGAAGAATATATTTACCAGTACAGCACCCCAGTTTTCAGGCGCTATTTGATAGACGACCTGTAATGCATTTTGAAGTGATGAGATGCTGTCTTGTTGTAGTATGATTTTTACAAGGATGGGAGCAAGGGTCCAAAAAAGAGACATCCCTACAAATCCCATCATAATATTATGCCCTTTGTATATATATACTACAAAGCCAATAAATGATGTAAATAAAATGATTCCTATTAGTAAATCCATACTACCACCCTAACTTTTATCCTAATAAAGATTGATTAATTGTTTCCAAAGATGCCACCAGGGCATCTGCTTCAATTTGACCTGGTGCTGATGCTTTACGCCCCACACCAAATGTCATGCTGGAACCAAAAACTTCTCCAGCTATGCGACTGATTGCCCCTAAACCACCCATAGACATGGTGATTAAAGGACAAGTTGCATGTTTCTCATACATCTCTTGAGTTGCATCCAGTAATGTAATCACATCTGCTTTGGAATTTGGCATGAGTGCAATTTTACAAATATCTGCACCTTTATCTTGCATCATTTTTAAGCGATGAATGATTACCTCTTTGGATACTGTTTTGTCGAAGTCATGGTTACACATGATGATTTTTACATTGTTAGCCTTAGCAATTTCAACTAAGTCTTGCACTATTTTTTCTGGCATAAATAATTCAATATCAATAAGATCTGTTGCTTGGTTTTCTAGGATATTTTTATATATCTCAAAGTATTTTTGATCTTCTATATCCAAGACTCCCCCTTCTTTGAAACTTCTGAAAGTAACAAGAAGGACCTTCTCTTTTATTATTGTTTGAATCTTTTGCGCTAATAAGAGTAAGTGTTCTGGGTTGAGCACATCCTCGTAATGATCAATACGCCATTCAACCACTTCACATTTTAATTCACTTACAAATTTTACTTCGTCTAATATTTCTTGATCTGTCTTTCCTACCAAAGGAATACAAACCTTGGGGCGTCCTTCATTAAATCGAACGCCTCTTACATCGACTATATTCATTTTACACTTCCTGAGTCGTATCGACTACTGCTTTATAACGAATATACATAACAATTGCAAGCGCAAATCCTATTCCTGAGATTACAGCATCAAATAACATAATATTTCTTGGGTTTGATGTTACAATTCTTCCTGCTACAACTGGAATTACATAGGATGCAATACTTCCGAATGTATAGAAGATACCAGTAATCTCACCCTTTCCTTGTGGGAACATTTCACCCATAACGGTAAGACCCAATTGCATTACACCTCCAGCTGCGAAGAATCCAACTGCTGCTGCACCCAATGTTAAGACGATAGGTGTTGGGAAGAGGTACATTAATGTGATTGATACAAATGACATCAGTGTATAAGGTACTACAAGATAGATAGGACGAATCTTTGTCGCAACAACTGCTGTAACACCAACACAGACAAGGGATCCCACTGAATAGTAAGAAATTAGAAGTGATGCTGCTTGTTCACTCATCATAGCAACTTCACGACCATATAATGAAATAAATTGTGAAATTAAGTAGAATGTTGCTTGGGAAATGAAACCATAAAGAATAAATGCAACACCATCAATATGCATTTTTGCTGGTTTCTTATGTTTGATAGTTGGTGCTGTTTCTGCAACTGTTTCTTGTGACTTCTCATCAGCATCTGGAAATGGTACTTTTGCTAAGAAAATTGCATTTATTGCTAGTAAGACGATACATACAACAAATGACCATCCAAACCATAGACCGTTTGTTGCAATAATTCCAATGATAAATGGTAGTGCGAATTGACCAATTTGTACCGCAGCTTTAATTAAAACGTTCGCTGTACCAGCTGCTGTAGGGAATGATTCCATCAGTGCTGGATAAGTTCCGGAGTCTAAGCATGAGTTAGCAATTCCTGCTAGAACCGCAAAGAACATCGCAACTTGAACATTAGGACTGATTAAGATGCCCATAAAGAATGTTGCATAAATTGCCATTCCTAGATAAACAAAGGGTCTTCTTCCTAAAACATCTGATAATTTTCCTGAAATATAGATTGCAATAAGGCGTCCAATTCCTAACATTGCAACAACACTTGATATACCTGCAACGTTTGTACTCCATTTTGCCTGTAATGCATCCACATTTTGCATTAAAATTAATACACCCATACCGTGTACAATATAGTTAATATATAAACTTAATCCTGTTTTTGTATACTTTGTTTTCATATTCTTCTCCTATTTATTAAACATCTTTTCTTTAATATATTCTACTGGCATATCTTCGCCTGTAAACAGTTTAAATGCCTCTGCACCTTGATACAACATCATACCCAAGCCATTGATGACCTTTTTGGCGCCTGCTTCTTTAGCGATTTTTAGTAATTTGGTTTCTTGTGGCATATAAACAATATCCATCACAACAAGATTTTCATGAATCATTGATTTGTCTGTAATTAATGACAAGTCTTCTAATGGTTTCATACCAACACCTGTTGCATCAATATAAACTTCACTTAGATGTAGTACTTCCTTGAATCTTTTTTGATCTTCTAACGGAACAAAGATTGCTTCACATGCTGTGTTTTTATTGATTTTTTCCACTGTTTCAAGTGCACTATCATAGAAACTATCCTTAACGTTACATAAGTAAATTGTTTTGGCGCCATCAAGTGCGGCTTGAATTGCGATCGCAGTACCTGCGCCCCCTGCACCTGAGACTGTAATGACCTTATCTTGAATGTCTACACCTTCTTCACGAAGTGCTTGAACACATCCCGTTCCATCAGTAATATGACCGACTAAATGACCTTTTCCATCTTTATTGACAACCGTGTTTACAGCACCTACAAGACGTGCAGCTTCTGATATATCATCTAAGTATGGAATAATAGCTTTCTTATTTGGCATGGATACATTTGACCCTCTTACGCCCAGTGCTCTATACCCTTTGATTGCATCTTCAAGGGTACTGTTGTCAACTTCAAATGCCATGTATGCATAGTCTAAGCCTAGTTTTTCACATGCTAAGTTGTGCATGGTTGGGCTCATACTGTGGCGAATGGGATAAGCGATTAAACCAAGTAATAATGTGTGTCCTGTAATTCTTGGTAGTTCATTGTTTTTTTGCATATTGTTCTCCTTTATCTTATGCTTTTAAATCATCTATTAATGAAAGAACTTGAGCGATATCTCTTGCTTCTTGTGTTCCTTCCATAATACGTCTTGCGTGTTTGGAATCACCTAGGTTTCTTAGAACAATGTTGTTTTCACAAGCATACTGTTCCAATGTACTCATCATTGGGGCACTGGCACGCATTCCTAAGGCGATAAAGCCCAAATCAAACTGGATATGCTCTTGTTTACCGTTACGCTCAATAATAAATTCATTCTCTTTTACTTCAATAAGTTTTGAACTGGTATATTTTTCAACACCATACTCATCCATAATCTCATTCATCGCTATTTTAGTTATAAGATCTAAATCTTTTCCTATTTCATCTTGCATCTCAACAATAGACACTGATGCTGCACCATTTGGAGCGTAATGTTCGACGATATCTAAACCAACAGCGCCACCCCCAATTACAGCTACCCTCTTATTTTTGAAATCTTGAAATTGATCCATATTATTAATGACATCAAAAATTGTAAAGACTTGTCTGTCTCCTTGAACCAAAGTTTCGTGTAAACCTTTTATTGGTGGAAGAAGGGGTGTTGCACCTGTGGCATTAACTATCAAGTCTGGTTTGTGAGCACCAATCTTTTTGATATCAGCGGGCGTATTGAGGTGAATATGTAAGTTACTCAAAGTACCTACTCTGGCTTCCAAATACGTTACAAAGTCATCAATTCTATTTTTATCGCTAAATCTTGCAATTTCATGAGCCAAACCTCCAAGATAGGGTTTGCTTTCGTATAGATGGACATCTACCCCCATTTCAGCTGCAGTACATGCTGCTTCGATGCCTGTAGTTCCACCACCAATAACGACCATACTTAATTTATTATTTAATCGAATACTCTTATGAGAATCTTCATTAATAACATCAGGATTTACCGTACATCTTAATGGTTTGGACTGTGATATTCTGTGATTTGCACATCCAATATTACAAGAAATACATTTTCGAAGTAGTGATTCTTTTCCCATCATCACTTTGTTGACCCAATTTGGTTCTGCAATTAAGCCACGACCCATTGCTACTAAATCTGAATATTCATCTCTGAGTAGCGCTTCAGCAACTTCAGGACTGCGAATATTTCCGGATGTAATGATTACCTTACCGGGATATTTTTCTTTAATCATTTTTGCCATATAGGCGCGCCATCCATCGGGCAGATTCATTTTATCTATTTGATATTGTAAGTTATCATTTAATGCGGCAGATACAGAAATTATATCTACTTCAGATACAAAGTAGTCTAAGTTTATCAAACTGTCTTCGATTGTGTTTCCACCTTCAAGCAGTTCATCTGCACTGAGTCTTAAGCTGATTGGATAAAAGGGTCCTACTGCTTCTCTAACCGCTTCTACGACTTCTTTGACAATACGGCATCTATTTTCTTTGCTACCGCCATAAGCATCAGTTCTATCATTATATAAGGGTGATATGAACTGTGAGAGCAAGTAGGAATGGCCTGCGTGTATTTCAACACAATCGAAGCCACTACGTTTTGCACGATCAGCTGATTCTGCATATTTTTGTACAATATCCTTAATTTCAGCAATACTGAGTGCCCTTGGAATTGGATTTCCTTTTTTTGATGGTATGTCTGAGGAGGATACTTGGCGCATGCCTTCAAGTCGCAGACCATAGGCACTGGCCCCTGCGTGATTAATTTGTACAGATGTACAAGCACCATACGCATGCATTCTTTCGTTGAATTCCCAAAGTCCTGGTACATAATGCTCAGAGTCAATTCTTAACTGTCTTGTACCATTTGTTCCCATCGGATAATCGATACAAACATTTTCTAATGTTATAAGACCTGTACCCCCTCGGGCACGTTTCTCGTAGTATCGATATTGTGATTCACTGAATGTCCCATCAATGTTTGCAAAATTTGTACCCATTGGGGGCATAAACACACGGTTCTTCAATTTCATGCTTTTAATTTGTATTGGTTTGAATAACATTTCATACTTCATCGTCGCATCACCTCTTAATTTATATTTTCACAATGTTTTACTGACACAGTATACCAAGTGAAATCCATTAAATCTAATGATACTTTTAGTGTATAATGATAGATATAACTAATAGGTTTCACATGGAGGTATTTATGAATCTTAGACAATTAGAATATTTTAAAGAACTTGCAGAAACTGAACACATGACCCAAGCAGCACAAAAGCTCAATATAACTCAACCTAACTTAAGCCATGCAATAAAAAGCTTGGAAACTGAACTGGATGTGGAGCTTTTTAGAAAAAGAGGTCGCAATATTGAACTAACAAAATATGGTAGGATGTTTTATCAAACAGTCAGTAATGTATTAATGGATCTAGAGGAAGGTATCCTTGCGATTAAGGAAGATGTTGACCCTATCCGTGGTTTAATTGATCTGGGCTTTACCTATACTATGAGTCTTGAAGTTGTTCCTAAAATGGTAACTGGCTTTCATCAAGACAAGAAGTATAAGGATGTACGTTTTTCTTTCAAACAAGGAAATTCGACACAATTGATTGAGCACTTATTGAATGAGGATATTGATTTGGCTCTTTGTTCGAAGATCTCAGATGATGAAAGATTAGAGTATATACCTTTTGTCGAAGAAGAAATTGTGATCATTACACCCAAAGATCACCCTTTAGCAAAATATGATATATTGGATTTAAAGGATTTAAAACCTTATCCATTTGTTGGTTTTAATAACTCTAGTGGATTGAGACCTACAATAGATGCACTTTTTCGTGATGTTGGTATCGTCCCAAATGTAAAATATGAAGTTGAAGAAGACCAAGCGCTCGCAAGTCTTGTTCAATACAACTTCGGTGTGGCTTTGATTCCTAATATTCCCACATTGAACGCTTATAATGTTAAAGTAATTAGAATTAAAAATCCCTCTGTCAAACGATTTCTCTATATTGCTTCATTGAAGCAGAACTTTAGAAGCCAGACTGTCGATAGTTTTATCGATTACCTTTTGGAGCATCGTTCACTATAGAAGAGTCTTGTCTTCATTTTCAGTTAATTTTATGTATAATTAGTATGAAGATAATTTTTAGAAAGGATGATTACTATGAACAAAAAAGGATGGAACCTCTTATTTCTACTTGTTGGTGTACTCACAATTTTAGAGTTTACTTTTGTTAGAGGTTTATTTACTTGGTTGATTGCTGTTTCAGCAGTCGTAATTATTGGATTGATTAATATTGCCTTTGAGGCAAAAGATAAAAACTGGTCACAAGCTGCTTTGTATACTATTACTACAATTGCACTTTGCATGGGTTATTTACTCTTAGCATAATTTGTACGTAAAAAGGTCTTACTGTTTCGTTTGAAATAGTGAGTAAGTAATTAACTTTGGGGTT
>CAYPHX010000049.1:0-9753 GCA_964410635.1 uncultured Erysipelothrix sp.
AAGTTATAGAGACAATGCACCGTGTCGGACAAGAGATGTCAGATACATTTAAAGAGACAGCTAAAGGTGGACTCGCAATCACACCTTCAGCAAGATTATTCGAAGTATAGTTAGTTATTCGAAAGTCAAATAAATCTGATTTCAGTTATATTGAATGAGGATCCTATTTTAATTTAATTAAACTAGATTGGTTTGTGTTATTAATAGACCAGTCTTTTTTATTTTTAAACAGTTGGCAGACTTCTATTTTGAACCGAAGATTTCATATAGGATTAAAGGTTATTCAATTTATACAGTAGTTTGTTGTATGTTATTATATTTGTAACATAGGAAGTTGTGTGGGAGAATACGTTTATATTTCGAGTAAAGGCACAAAAAAAGCTAACTAGTCAAAAATAAAACATTAAATGAAATAATGAATTTATTTTTGGACTCAGTCGGTGGTTTAGATTCGATTTTGACTGTTATAGTATTGGTGGTGATAGAGATGATACAGTCTGACTATATATATTTGATAAAAATATTTCGACACCGTAACTTAAAGATTAGAGAAATAATTGCAATCTTGGATTTCACTCCAGGGCAAATGAATTATAGAATCTCTAAAATTAATGAGTGGCTAACGGAAAATAATGTCGTACCTCTGAAAAGAGAAAATGGTTACTTCATATTTGAAGAGGACATCATTAGATTTATTGAAAATCTGGATGCAGGCGATATTCAATTTTCTCATTATGAGGAGCAACTTCGTATGATCATGGTTGCAATATATATTGCAATATTCCAAGGAAATGTTTCTACATATGATCTGATTGATGTATTAAAAGTAAGTAAGAATACATCACTATCAGACTTAGAAGGCTTAAAAAATATTGCGAAATTGTTTAGTGTAGATATTGACTATTCGAGAAGTGATGGTTATGAGTATGTCGGAGATGAAAGAGACATAAGAAGATTTATTAATCATATGATTAGTCTAAACCCAGACCACTTATTCTTGGTTAGAGCACTTGACAAAGAGCTTGCTGGAACTTCGCAACAATATGAGAAATATGCATACGCAGTAGAGAGAATTGAATCAGAGTTTAATTACACATTTAGTGATGAATCGTACTTTAAACTCCCGTTATATATCCTGATAGTTAACCTTCGTGTGGTAAATGGTTTTGTGTTGCAAGATTCTAATGTGGAACAGGAAGTTGCTAAGTTAAAGGAATATAGTTTTATTCAAGACAATATTCGTTGGTTCTTTGACAAAAGTGTTAATGATGAAGAGGTAATGTCATTGACTCTGTATTTAAATAGTTTACCAAAATCACTTTATCAAATAAATCCGCAGACCTCACACAAGACTGATCTTAAACATCATGTCTCGGAATTTATTGAAAACTTTGAAGCAAACTCCGCAATACAATTAACTGATAAGGTGTCCCTGATTGACAGGTTATCAGTGCATCTTGCGCCTCTAATGTTTAAACAACCTCAAGTACATGATTATAGTGAAGAACGATTGTTTATTGAGGAAAAAATGACTCACGAACTCAAGAGAATGAGACATTTTGTAGAAACATCTATTCATCCATTGGAAGTGTACTTCGGTACAAAACTGCCGATAACAGAAGTGTATTTTCTATGTTTATATTTACAATCAAATATTTTGGCAAACCACAAGATAGAAGAAAGAGATGTAACTTGTCTAGTAGTATGTGAGGGTGGAATTGCCACTTCAAATATTCTGAGAAACAAGCTGAAAAAGATTTTTCCAAGTTTTGCTTTTGATGAAGCAATTTCAATTAGAGAGTTTATAAAACTTGATAATGTTTCAGAGTATGATTTAGTATTTTCTACAAGTTATTTTACCAGTATAGACAAAGATAAGCTTATAGTAATCTCAGATTATGAGAATTTCGATGAGAAACTGGTAGAGGTTGAAGTAGAAATTCTACTAAACCAGAACCCAAACTATACTAAATTCAAAGTTGATGAGACAGCTTTCTTTACTGATATTGAGAAAGCTCTAGGTGTTGTTCTATCGGAGTCTGATAAAGAAGCACTTAAGAAGAGTATTAGTAAACATTTTGTGAAAGAGAAAGTAACGTCTGCAGTAAAGACAAAAGAACAGCATTTAGTATCATTCTTAAAGGATTCTAATATGAGTGTACGGAATGGTGGTAAAAGCTGGGAAATTTTGGTGAAGGACTTTTTAGAGGAAAGTGATCTTGGATACTTAATAGATGAAATGTTGGACATGTTTCCAAGACCGGAGATGAAATTTCTATTTGGGAATCAAATTCTATTGCTTCATTTACACGCAAAAATAGAAGAGGACTTTATTTTAAAGTTTACACACGTAAAAGAGAAAATAGATGTTGATGGTAGTGATGTGTATTTTATAGGATTATTAGTTGTTTCTGATAATTACAGTCACTTAACGACACTATATGAACTACATGACATGTCTATGCATATGAATAGATTACCTAAAGAGATTCTTGCTGGAGTAGAGACTAAAGAAGAGATGTTAGCCATATTTAAAGAGATACAAAGAGGATCGGAGGAAGTTAATGATTAGAGAAACGTTAATCTTATTAGATGAAAATTATGAAAATCAAAGGGATTTCTTCGAACAAATTTCAAAAAAATTGATTGAAGAGAAGATAGTTAAAGAAGGATACTTTGAAGCTCTGTTAAAAAGAGAAGAAGAGTTTCCAACAGGATTACCAGTAACACCAGGTGTAGCTATTCCGCATTTATCTAGCGACTATTCACTAGAGAATAGAATTATTTATGTGCGCTTAGAAGAACCTATAAAGTTTATGGAAATGGGAACAGATGATCAATACGTTGATGTGAAGCATGTATTCTTTCTAGTTTTAAAGGATGGTCATGATCATATTGAACTTTTAAGCTCAATCATCGGATTAATTCAAGATGCTTCTGTCTTAGACAGTTTAAACGAACTTCAAGATATATCATCTGCGAAGAAATATTTAAATATTCATATAGGAGGTAATTAATATGAAGAAAATACTAGTAGCGTGCGGAGGAGCAATCGCCACATCAACAGTAGCGGCTAATAAAATTAGAGAACTACTAAAGAAAGAAGGAATTGACGCTAATGTAAGTCAGTGTCGTATATCGGAATTGGGTTCGAACTTAACAGGAACGGATCTAATTGTTACAACAGCAAAAGTAACGAAGGATTATGGAGTACCAGTAATTCATGGTGTTTCATTTGTAACAGGGATAAATGTTGCAAAAACAGAAAACGAAATTTTAGAAGTACTAAAGGAGGCGTAATTAAATGGACGCATTATTAACTTTTATTCAATATATCTTAGATTTAGGTGCAGCAGTTCTGTTGCCAGTGATCATTTTCTTTATAGGTTTAGCACTAAAACAAGGAATTGGTAAATCACTTAAATCAGGTTTAACTACAGGTGTTGGTTTTGTTGGGATTGGACTAGTTGTTGATCTACTAAATCAGAACTTGGGAGCTGCTGCGCAAGCAATGGCAGAAAGATTTAACTTAGGATTAACAGTAGTTGACCTTGGTTGGCCAGGAACAGCACCATTTGCATGGGCATCAGAGATCGCACTTATTGCAATTCCTATTGCAATCTTAGTGAACGTTGTTATGTTAGTATTAAAAATGACAAAAGTTGTAAACGTCGATATTTGGAATATTTGGCATATGACTTTTACTGGGGCAATTGTTAATGTTGCAACAGGTAGTTTTACATTAGGAATTTTAGCATTAGTTGTGCATGCTGCTATTGCATATAAACTCGGTGATATGTATGGAGATGTAACGGACGAGTACTTCCATCTAGATGGCGTTTCTGTTCCACATGGTACATCAGCATATATGGGTGTATTTGCAGCACCAATTGATGATTTAATTGATAGAATTCCAGGAGTTAGAAATATTGATATTTCAGCAGATAAACTACAAAGCACACTTGGGCCAGTAGCAGATCCAACAATTATGGGTGCTTTACTTGGATTAATAATTGGTATATTAGCAGGTTACTCAGGACCCAATGCATTACAACTTGCAGTGCAAATGGCTGCTGTAATGCTATTAATGCCTACTGTAGTTAAGTTTATCATGGAAGGATTATTACCAATTTCAGAAGCAGCACGTAATATGCTATATGAAAAATTCGGAGATTCAGAGTATACAATCGGAATGGACCCAGCACTATTGCTTGGTGATGAACAAGTAATTGCAGCTAGTTTATTATTTATTCCTTTAACAATTCTAATTGCAGCACTGATTCCAGGAAACGAAGTTCTACCATTTGGTGACCTCGCAACGATCGGATTCTTCATCGCTATGGCAACTGCTATTCATAAAGGTAACTTATTTAGAACAATTATTTCAGGATCAGTTATCATGACAATTACAATTTGGATTTCAAATCAAATGATTGGTTTACAAACAACTTTAGGTCAACAAGTGGGACTTGTTGCGGCAGGAACACGTGTATCTTCATTAGACCAAGCAGGTAGTCCAATTACTTATTTACTTGCAAAAGGGCTAAATGCAGAGTTCTCAATAGGTCTTATTGTTATTGCAGTTCTTTATTTAAGTGCATTTGCTTATACATTTATGAAATACAAAAAAGGAACATTATACTTTAAAGACGGTAGAAAATAATGAAAATATTAGAAGTTGTAGATAAAGAAAAATTTGAACTTCGCACTGTTGATAAGCCTCATCTTGCAAAAGATGAGGTTCTAATAAAAGTATCATATTGTGGAATTTGCGGATCAGACCTTCCACGTTATTTCCAAGGAGCAGTACACAGATTTCCACAAGTTTTGGGCCATGAATTTTCAGGTACAGTAGTTGAAGTTGGAAAGTCAGTATTAGATCTTGAACTTGGAACGTTTGTTACGGTGGCACCACTAGTGCCTTGTTTTAAATGCGATGCTTGTTTAAGTGGAAACCCAGCGATGTGTACAGAATATAGTTTCATCGGATCAAGACAACAAGGTGCGATGGCAACATATATCTCAGTACCAAGAAAAAATGTTGTTTTATTACCACAATCGATTGATTTGAAAACAGCTGCTCTTATTGAGCCACTTACTGTTGCAATTCATGGGGTTGAAATGATTGATTTCAATTATTATGAAGATTTCCTAATATTGGGATCAGGTACAATAGGATTAATGACTCTTATTGCATTGAAAAACCGTGGTAAAGGTACCATTACAGTTGTAGATATTAATGATGATAAACTTAAACTTGCAAAAGAATTAGGGGCAGATGTAGTGCTCAATAGTATGGATATTGATTTAGAGACATACTATGAAGAAAATGAAAGAGCATCAGTTATATTAGAAACAGCTGGTAGTTCTATCACTCAAGTTCAGGCTATTTCTTTAAGCAAGAAAAAGACTCAAGTAGTATATATGGGAACTTGTACGAAAGATATAGTATTCAAACCACATATATTCGAGAAAATTTTACGTAATGAACTCACTATTAAAGGTTCATGGATGTCGTATTCAGCTCCTTTTCCTGGATATGAGTGGCATGCAGCAATTCAAATAGTAAACGAGCAAAAAGACTTGCTCAATAAAATAATTACACATACTTACACCTTAGAACAAGCAGAACAAGCATTTAATAAAGTAATTGACAGAAATGATGCAGTAGCTAAGGTTATGCTAAAGATAGAGGAGGACTCTAATGATTAATCCATTAAAACAACTCACTAAACTAGACAATGTCGGAATAGCATCTTTATGCTCGTCGAACGAATATGTTATTCGTTCAACAATGAGATCTACAAAAAAAATCGAAGCTTTTATTCTCATAGAATCAACAAGCAATCAGGTTAATCAATTTGGTGGATATACAGGACAAACCCCACAAGACTTTAAAGACTTTGTATATAGAATTGCGGATGAAGAGAATTTTCCAAAGAACAAAATTCTACTAGGTGGAGATCATCTAGGACCATTAATTTGGACAGATATCGATGCAGAAGAAGCTATGACTCTTTCTGAAGAGTTAGTGTTTGACTACGCAAAAGCCGGCTTTGAAAAAATACACTTGGACACTTCTATGAGAATATCATCTGATGACAAAAATTCTACATTGGAAGATGATGTAATTGCAAATCGTGGTGCAAGGTTAGCTAAAAGCGTGGAGCGAGGATTCCTAGAATTCAAAAGCGAAAATCCAGATGCACAGTTTCCTGTTTTAATTATTGGAAGTGAAGTCCCAATTCCTGGTGGTGCTCAAGAAGAAGAAACAATTGAAGTTACAGAGCCTGGTGCTTTAGATAAAACAATCTCCGCATACAAAAATGCATTTAGTGAATATGGAATCACTCATTTAATAGAACACATTATTGCAGTAGTTGTTCAGCCAGGTGTAGAGTTTGGTGATAATCAAATTGACCGTTATGATCGTAAAAAGGCAGAGTCACTAGTTAAACACGTAAGAAAAAACTATCCGAATTTAGTTTTAGAAGGTCACTCAACTGACTATCAAAGTAAGTACCACTTAAAAGAAATGGTTGAAGATAAAATTTCTATTCTTAAAGTTGGTCCAGGGCTTACATTCTCGTTTAGGGAAGCTGTTTACAACTTTGCTGCCATCGAGAATAATCTTAGCTTTGAGACTCCAAGCGAATTCGTAGAAACCTTTGATCGAGTTATGGTAGAGAATCCAAAAAACTGGAAAAACCACTACCACGGTACAGAAGAAGAAGTAGCTCTTAAGAGAAAGTTTAGTTTCTCAGATAGATCCAGATACTACTTCAATAATAAAGAAGTACAAGAAAGCTTTAGTCTGCTTAAGAAGAACATTGAAAGCACAGAGATTCCACTACCGTTACTTTCTCAATACTTTCCAGTTCAATATAAGAGACATATCGAAGGTAATCTAGAGTTTAGTTTTGACAGTTTTATCATGGATTATATAGATTTATGTTACCAAGACTATCTATATGCTACAAAGCAATTCGAAATCAAGTAAGATTTATTAGTTTGAGGAAATAAAATTATTTTTTATGCCATATATGATGCTTAAATTGCATCATATATGGTTTTTTTAGCAAGTTTAATTCGCTAAAATATGGACTTATTAAATATTTATTTCGAGGATATGCTTAAAGAGTCGAACATATTATTTAAAGTTTATATAGATTTAGAAATGGATTTTAGCTAGCCACTTGAAATGTGATATGATAATAATAAGAATTAAACCAAAAGCCTAAAATTTCGAGTTCAATACTAGATGAAGGAGTCATTATGATAAAAAAATCTACGATTAACAAAATAATACAATTCAATAGTGATAGGGAGTGGGATCAGTTTCACTCTCCAGAGAACTTAAGTAAATCAATCGTAATTGAATCTGCCGAATTATTAGAAAACTTTCAATGGGGTTCTAAAATAAATATGGAAAACATTGAAGAAGAATTGGCTGATGTTTTTATGTATTCAATAATGCTAGCAAATAAACTAGAGATAGACATAGATGATGTTATTCTACAAAAAATAAAGAAGAATGAAATGAAGTACAGTATTGAAGATGCTAAAGGAAATAGCAAAAAATACACGGAGTTCAAATAATGGAGATAAAGAAAGTAAGTTTTACTAGTGATGGAGTTCAACAATTATCCAGCGAATGGTATGGAATTAATTGGCCCGTCGTTTACCTTTTGAGTAATAAAAAGGATATTTATATAGGTGAAACAACGAGCATTCGAACTAGGCTTAATCAACATTATAAAGATGAGAAGAAACAAGACTTTAAAGATGTAGGAAATGTTGGTGTTATTTCAAACGAAACCTTCAATAAATCAGCTATTCTCGATATTGAATCAAAACTTATAGAATATATGTCAGCGGATAATAAATTTGATATCACCAACGGAAATAGTGGTATGAGGAATCATAATTTCTATGAAAAACCATTATATGAAGCTCACTTTAGAACTATATGGAAGAAGCTTCAAGCACTAGATTATGTAAAGCAGGATCTAGATGTTTTAATCAATAGCGATTTATTTAAGTATACGCCTTACAAAATGCTAACAGAGGATCAATATGATGCAGTGCTTAATATCGTATTAGACATATTAATATCTATCCAAGCTGGTGTTAGCACAACTACTATTGTGAATGGGGAGGCAGGCACAGGAAAAACAGTCCTCGCTATGTATATTCTGAAGCTTTTTACTGATAATGAAGTACTAAATTTAGTAGCAAAAGAAGATGAATCATATCTTGAAAAGTTCGAAAATATTGAAGAAAAGTTAAGAGAATTTAAAGTCGCAATTGTTGTTCCAATGACTGCACTTAGAGGAACCTTAAAAGAAGTAGTAAAACAAGTAAAAGGTCTAAAGGCAAGCATGATAATTGGGCCCAATGATGTAGTAAAGGACAATTATGATCTGCTTTTAGTTGATGAATCACATAGGCTATATCGACGAACAGCTATAACTAATTATGGTAGTTTTGATAATGTGAATCGTATGCTGAAATTTGATAAGGAAGCAACACAATTGGATTGGATAATTGAAAGTGCAGAACACGTCATTCTGTTTTACGATAGAAATCAGTCAGTAAGACCTTCCGATGTAAGGCCTGAGGACTTTGATAACTTAATAAAATTAGGAGACTTGTCGACTTACAATTTAAAATCTCAATTGAGGGTCATTGGAGGAGAAGATTACATTTCATATATAAAGTCGTTGATGTATTCAAAACCACCACTACAAAAACGTAGATTTGATGATTACGATTTAAAACTATTTAATTCAATCTCGGAACTAAGAAACACAATATTAGAAAAGAATGAAGAGTATGGTTTGTCACGTATGTTATCAGGTTATGCTTGGCCGTGGAAAACAAAAGGAAAAACATACCAAGAAATTACTGAAAAAGGCTTATACGATATAGAAGTTGATGACGAAAGATTGGTTTGGAATACATCACTAAAGGCTTGGGTCTTATCGGAAAATGCAATAAATGAAGTTGGGAGTATACACACCATACAAGGGTATGATTTGAACTATACAGGTGTCATTATAGGCACTGATATAAAGTATGATCCCGAACTTAAAACAATTGTTGTGGATAAAGATAGCTACTTTGATAGTAAAGGAAAGCAGAGCGTGAGTGATGAGGAAGAACTCCTGGAGTATATACTAAATATATATTCTGTACTCTTAACCAGAGGTATTAGAGGTACGTACCTCTACGTTTGTGATCCTCACTTAAGAAACTACTTATCTAAATACATTGATGTAGTAGCCTAAAGTTCTGTTTTGAAGAATAAATATATATATATATATAATTAAGAAACCTAGTTTTTCTAATTTGCAAAAAAAACTAGGTTTTTATTATCCTTTTGTAGATAAGTGTGGAAGGGTTACACTAAGGTAGACACTTCTCTATATAACGGAATGTTATAATAAGAGAAAGTGAGGAATGATACTATGAGTTCAAAGAAAAGACGAACTTACAGTGAAGATTTTAAGAAACAAATGGTTGCTTTGTATGAGTCTGGAAAATCTCCTTCAGAGATCATTGAAGAATATGATTTATCCCCTGCATCGATATACCAATGGCGTAAACAGTATGGTACTAATTCAAGTGATGATATTACAGTAGATAATAAGGAATCGATAGATGAACTTAGAAAACTCCGTGAAGAGAATCAAAAGCTTAAAATGGAGGTCGATATTTTAAAGCAAGCGACGCTGATTATGGGACGAAAGT